>JAEUQP010000401.1 GCA_016789645.1 Acidobacteriota bacterium
GCGCATTCATCGGGTTTGGATACGCAGGAATTCGTGCAGCGTTATTTGGAAGTTCAGTTCTCCGGCGAGCCTGTCGCCTCGCAATTCAGCCCGCGCGAGGCGGAGTTGTTGCAACAAATCGAATTGGATTTGCCTGAAGCCAGGTGGCGGCGTTACCGCAAGCTTTCTAAAAAACTGCTCGCCGAACAGCGCAGCGCCGCCGGAGAAAAATTCCTGGCGGCAGGTGAGTATGAAGAACTGTTGGAGTTGACTCAGCAAGTCGAAGCCGCCAACGTCAAACGCATTGAACGACTGAGTGAATTAGCCAGGCTGAGAAAAATTTCTTTGCCGGAACTGAAGAAACAACTCGGCATCAAAACGCCTGAGCCGGAATAACAAGCCAACTGCGCGCGTTTGGCGACAACGCAGTCTGTTTGAACAGGCGCGTTGTAATGCGGGGCTTTGTGGCAGAGGGATTTGTGCTGGTTGTCACGCCGTAAAGCGGCGCACATCGCCTAAACATTGAGCGGCCAGGGGAAAAGCGTTTTCACTATTTTCCTGGTCGCTCAATGTTTCAGTCAGATTTGAAGCTTCAATACTCTGCCGGTTTTTGGCCTTCGGGTAACAGCTTTCCTTTTTCCAGGTAGCGAATCTTGGAAGCCGTCTTTGCCGCTCCAGGGTCGTGCGTCACCATGATCAGCGTCTTGTTGAATTCTTTGTTCAGCCGCCCGAGCAAGGTCAGCACGTCGCGGGCGGATGCTGCGTCCAGATTGCCGGTCGGTTCGTCGGCCAGAATCACGTCCGGATCGGTGACGATGGCGCGGGCGATGGCGACGCGTTGTTCCTGTCCGCCCGAAAGTTGGCGGGGCGTGTGGCCAAGCCGGTCTCCCAATCCGACCAGTTCCAATGCTCGTTTCGCCTGTTCGCGGCGCTGCGTTTTGTTGAGTTTGGTCAGTTTCAGCGGCAATTCGACGTTTTCCATCGCCGTCAGCACGGGAATCAAATTGAACGACTGAAAGACAAATCCGATGTGCGTGTTGCGCCAGCGAGCGATTTCGGCGTCGCTCAGCGTTTGCAGGTTTTGTCCGAAGACAGAAATCGAGCCGCTGGTAGGCCGATCCATGGCGGCCATCAAATGCAACAGCGTGGATTTGCCGGAACCCGAAGGCCCCATCAGCGCGATGAATTCGCCCTGATGAACTTGCAGGTTGGCGTCGTCCAGCGCCATGACGCGAAATTCGTCGCGGACGTATTCTTTGGTCAGGTTATTGGCTTGAATCACAACGTCGCTCACTGTTTGGCCCTCACTTTGTCTCCGTCCTTCAATTCAGCCGGAGGGTTGATAATCACGTCTTCGCCGCCGATCAATCCTTCGTCAATGCGAACGCCTTGCGAAGTCGTTCCGCCGGTTTTGACCGTGCGTCTGACGGCTTTGCCGTTTAAGTTGACGAACACCGCTCCATCGCGCACTGCCGATGCAGGCACGTAAATCGTGCGTGATGGCGTGGAGGCGTTGGCCGACGGCTTTTCATCAGGTTTCGGGTCAGCAAGGAAATCCACCGTCGCGTTCATGTCCGGTCGCAGGTATTCGTCGGGATTCAGAACTTTGACTTTGACCTGCACGGTGGCTTTCTGGCGATTGGCTTCGGGCGAAATTTCTTCGATGAAGCCTTGATAGGTGCGGTCGCGGAAGGCGTCCGTGCGAAGCGTGCCACGCTGTTTGGCCGTGAGCTTGGCAAAATCGTTCTGGTTGATGTCCAGTTCCACCTGCAAATCGTTCAGGTCAGCCATCGAAACGACATAGCCTTTGGCTCCGCGATCTCCGACAAAACCGGTTGTCACGAATTCGCCTCGCTCCACGACTCGTTCCAGAATCGTGCCAGTGATCGGAGCGCGAATGACCGTATTGGCCAGTTGTGTTTGGGCAAAAGCGACGGCTCCGCGCGCCTGCTGAATCTGGCCGCGTACCTGAGCGATCAATTCCTGGCGCGGGCCGATTTTGACGAGTTGATAGGTTCGTTCCAGCGAAGCGACTTGCGCCGCCTGCACGTCATAACGAGCTTTGGCGTCGTCGTAAGTTTGTTGCGAAGTAACGCCGTCTTTCAACAATTGCGCCGTGCGATCCAGATTGATTTTGGCGTTGGCCAGATCGGCTTTTTCGCGCTCCCAATTGGCGCGGGCGACTTCGATTTCTTCGGGGCGCGAACCGTTTTGCAATTCCTGCAACCGGGCTTCGAGCGCAGCAAGTTGCCCCTGCGCCTGCTGAAGCTGCGCGCGATATTCGTCATCTTCCAACCGCGTGATGACCTGTCCTTGTTCGACGCGGTCGCCTTTTTCCACACCGATCCAGGCGACTTTGCCGACGACTTTCGACGCCACTTGAATTTTATGATGTGCCACGATGTATCCGGTGGCGCTTAACAGCACTTCGCCAGCCGGAACGCTGGCTGCGCCGCCGGTTGTTGCGCTGACACGCACAACTTCGACTTCAGTGGCGGCGTTTAATCGGCTGTTGAGAAATCGCGCTGCGGCCAGCAACAGGAAGAGCGCAATGCCGCCCAGAATCCACCACTTCGACCAGCGCGCCCACCGGGAGCTGCCGCCCGATTGCGGGATGTTTTTCATGGATTTGTCTATCCGCAAACTGTTCAAGTCTGGTTGCTGCATGTTCTCCTCAATTTTGTTTCAACGCGGTCAAAATCTGCTTTCGTGCAGCAGAGAACGCAGGGAACAATCCTCCGATAAGCCCCATTACCAGCGCGAAAATGATTCCCGAGAGCATGATTTCCGGCGTGATGCGGAAGTCGAAGGTGATTTCGCTGAAGGTCGTGAAACTGCCAATGCCGGTGGTGAAGTTGTTCAGCGGCAAGACCAGCAAACAACCGATGATTCCGCCCAGCAGGCTCAGCAACAGCGATTCGATCATGAAGCTGGCCAGAATGCCCGGTTTGGAAAACCCCAGTACGCGTAGCGTGCCAATTTCCGGCGCGCGTCGCGCAACTGCCGCATACATCGTGTTCATCGCCGCAAAGCTGGAACCGATGGACATGATGACGGCGACGAAAATTCCCAAAAACTGAATCGGAGCCGCTGCGCCGGTTTGCGATTCGTAATATGCGCGTTCTGAAACCGCGTCCACATTCAAGCGCCGGTCGCTGGTCAGATCGTTGATGAGTGCCTGTTTGGCGACTTCGTCCGTTGCGCGCAACAGGACGGAACTCAGTCCGGTTTCGCGGTTTTGATCGGCGGCAAGCTGCGCCAGATCGCAAAAGATTTCGCTGTTCGAAGCGGAACGCCCGCCATCCAGGATGCCTACGACTTCCCATTGACCGCGACCGAGATCAATTTTCGACCCGATTCGCGCTGTTGGATACCGCTTGGCCACTCCTTTGCCGACGACAATTTCACGTTTGCCGGGTTGGAACAGGCGACCTTCGGAGACTTTGACGCTTTCGCGCATGGCAGCACCGGTCAGATTCAATCCGCGCATGGTGATGTTGATGCCCGACGGATTATCGGGGCTTTCCAGCACAATCACCGTCACCAATTCGAGTGACGCCATCGGCTCGCCATTGGGCAATTTGGCAATGCCGGGTTTGACCTTGATGACCTGAAATTGCTCTGGCGTCATCGAAGAGTTCAATTCGGCGGTCGAACCTTTTCGCGTCACCAGCAGGTTCAGCGGATCGCCGGTTGACACCAGCGAACTTCGCAACCCCTCGACCAGTGCAAACACGCTCAGCAACACGGCGACCGTCAGCGCAATGCCCAGCGCAGTCATGATCGTGGTGGTGCGCCGCGCAATCAGATTGCGTATGTTGTAGGAAATCGGAATTTTCATGGTGAACTCAATCGCTGAATTTCAGCGCATCAATAATCGGGCGCCGGGAGGCTCCCCAGGCCGGAATGAAGGAACTGACCAGACCGATCATTGCCGCGACAAGCAAACAAATCGCCGCGACGGAAGTCGTCACGCGCAGTTGGCTCAGGTCGGCAAACATCGAAGGCAACGAACGCATCCACGCGCACAATCCGCTGGCCAATAACACGCCCAGCGCGCCTCCGATCAGAGCGATGATGAGAGCTTCGCCCACCAGCAGCCACAACACCGCTCCATTGGTGAAGCCAAGCGTTTTCAGCACGCCGACTTCGCGCACCCGTTCGCGCACGGACATGGCCATCGTGTTGCCGGAAACCAGCAAAATCGTGAACGTGACGGCAGCGCAGATCGAAAGCAGAATCAGTTTCACGTCGCCCAGAAAGGAGAGGAAGCTCAGCCCAAATGCCTGCTCGGTTTCGGTCTTGGTTTGCGCCGGAGAGTTGCGAAACATGTCGTCCACCGCTTTGGAAATCGTATTGGCGTCTTCCGGACGTTCCATGCGAATGTTGAATGTGCCCACCATATCGCGCATTGCGCCGGTCAGGCTTTCATTCAAATACTTGTAGTTGAAAATCAGGCTTTCATTGTCAGATGGCCCCGAGAAGATTCCGCGAATTACGAATTCCAGGTTGATCGGGTAAATGTCGCCGATGATGGTGATGCGGTCGCCGACTTTCAGATTATGTCGCGCCGCCGTTTTGCGGCCAATGATGCAGGCGGTGGGTTCGTTGATGAAGGATTGGCGTTCGCTGTCGGAAATTTTGTATTCAGGGTTGACGATGCCGAACTTTTCCGGCTCCACGGCGAAGCGCGCAAACATATTCGCCGGATCGCGGTTGTCTTTGTATGTGCCGCCGAACCACTGAAAAATCATCACTTCTTTGACGCCCGGCACTTGTTTGATGCGCGGCTGATAGGATGCTGGCAACGGATTGGCCAGCGATACCCGGTGGCGTGTGACCAGCCGTAACGCCTGATCCGGCGATGCTTCGGCAAAATAAAATGCCCGATAAATCGCCACCAGCAGTCCCAACAGGCAAAGCGACACGGCGATGCTGATGATTGTCAGCATCGAGCGGCGGCGATTGCGAAGACTATTCCTGAAAATCAGCGAGAAGTGACGAAACATAACGATTGACCTCAGCCCCTCTTTACGATTTGTCTAACGGCAGGTTGCATCTTATTTGTTTCGTGTATAAAACACAAATTAAGAGCCTCTTTGCCCAGCAGTTTTTCTGGAGTTGACGATAAAAAAAGGGTTGTAAGCTTGTGAAGCTTCAACCCCAAAAATGAAAAAGGAGAGTTCTGGTTGGCAATTATCCCATCAGCATCTGGTTAGCTCGGATCAGCATTCGGTCAGTTTTTGCGTTGCGCTGTGATAGGAAACAGGCTGGCCATTGAAATTCGGGCGCATCGTCAGCTCGATTTCCAACAAGCGCAAATCCATGATGAACCGCCTGATTTCCTCCAGCACAAACGCTTTGAATTCCTCTTCGGAATCAAACCGTTCGCGCTGATGAAGCAGAAAGCTCATCAATTCACTCGGATTGTCGTCTCGATATGCAGCCATCATTTGGAAGTGTCCGGTTGCCAGTCGCCGGTTTTCAATTTTGATCTGTCCGTTTGGCAATAAATTGGCCAAGCGGATTGGGAACTGGAACCCGGCGACCGGCAACTTTGTTAGCACAGGAACAGCATTTCGCGGTACTTCGGCAGCGGCCAAAGCCCATCGTCAATCGCCAATTCCAGTTTGTCACACGCTTCGCGGACGGCAGCCATGGCGTCCGAGACTTCGTACGCAAATGCAGTAGCTTTCTTTTCCTCGTTGCCGGCTTCGGCTTTTTCAACGGCGTGATCCAATGCATTGAGCGCTGATTTCAAGCTGGCAATCAACGCGGCAAAAGATTCCACTTCGGACTTCTGCACTGCCAGCGAATCGCCATTGATTCCGGCGGCAGCCAGCGCCGCCACGGAACCGGCGATTTGCGCCTGATGTTTGAAGGCCGCAGGCAGCACCGCCGTCGTGGCGATTTCCTTCAATGCGGCAATTTCGATTTCCAGGTCCTTGATGTATCGCTCCAGTTCCAGGTGATAACGCGATTCCAGTTCATCGGCTTTGTATACGCCGGATTTGGTGAAGAGCGTTTTGACATCTTTGTTCTTCAACTGAGCCAGCGCTTCAGGCGATTTGGCCAGATTCAGCAAACCACGGCGGGCGGCTTCTTCGCGCCATTCGTCGGAATAGCCGTTGCCTTCAAAACGGATGGCTTTGGTCTCGACGACGTATTCCTTGACCACGTTGATGACGGCTTGGTCGAAGTCTTTGGTTTTCTTCAGCGATGCTTCCAAACGAGTCGCCATTTCGGCGAGGGCTTCGCCGACTGCCGCGTTCAGCGTCGCCATGGGGGTTGCCGTCGAAGCTGACGACGCCACCGCACGGAACTCGAATTTGTTGCCGGTGAAGGCGAACGGCGAAGTGCGATTGCGATCTGTGTTGTCTTTGGCAATTTCGGGCAGCTTGCTCAAGCCCATCGAGATGACCTGCTTGGCCGAAGTCGAACCTTTCAGCTTGCCGGCTTCGATGGCGTCCAAAATTCTGGTCAGTGCATCGCCCAGAAAGACCGAAAGGATTGCGGGCGGAGCTTCATTCGCCCCCAGACGATGATCGTTGCCCGAACCGGCAATCGCTGCGCGCAACGCGCCCTGATGTTTGTAAACCGCTTTCATCGTCGCCAGCAGAAAGACCAAAAATTGCAGATTCTTTTCAGGCGTTGCGCCCGGTTCCAGAAGGTTTTCGCCATCATCCGTAGCCATTGACCAGTTGTTGTGTTTGCCGCTGCCGTTGATTCCGGCGAATGGTTTTTCGTGAATCAGGAACGCCAGGTTATGACGTTTGGCGACCTGGCGCAGCAATTCCATCGTCAATTGGTTGTGATCTGTGGCCACGCTGACTGATTCAAACACTGGCGCAGTTTCAAACTGCGCGGGAGCGACTTCGTTGTGGCGGGTTTTGACCGGGATGCCGAGCTTGAACAGTTCGTGCTCGAACTCCTGCATAAACGCCAGAATACGGGCTTTTATCGAACCGAAGTACTGATCTTCCAGTTCCTGGCCTTTGGGCGGTTTCGCGCCGATCAGGGTGCGACCAGTGGCGACCAGATCAGGTCGCAAAGCATAAAACGCCTCGTCAATCAGAAAGTACTCCTGTTCCGGCCCAAGCGTTGAAAACACGCGGCTGGCGCTGCTACCAAAAAGCTTCAGCACTTTTTGCGCGTTCTGGTTCAGGTATTCATCCGAGCGCAGCAGCGGGGTTTTCTTGTCCAGCACCTGGCCGTGATAGGAAATGAAGACCGATGGAATGCACAGCGTTTTTCCGTTCGTGCCTTCCATAATGAAAATCGGCGTCGAAGGGTCCCACGCTGTGTAACCGCGTGCTTCAAAAGTGGCGCGCAAACCGCCCGACGGAAAGCTGGAAGCGTCCGGTTCGCTCTGGATCAACTGGCTGGCGTCGAAACGCTCAATCGCCTGGCCGTCGCCGTCAATGGTCAAAAACGTGTCGTGTTTTTCGGCGGTGATGCCGGTGTTCGGTTGGAACCAATGCGTGTAATGCGTCGCACCTTTTTCAATCGCCCATTCTTTGACGGCGTGAGCGACCGCCGCCGCAATGGATAAATCCAGTTTGTGCCCGCCTTTGATCGTTTTCAGCAACGATTTGTAAACGGCCTTAGGCAGTTTTTCGGCCATGACTTTCTGGTTGAATGTGTTGCAGCCAAAATACTCCGAAGCTTTTTGTCCGTTGCCAATGAAACGCGGCGTGCGTTTGCTGACTTCCGCAATCGCCCACAGACGTCCCTGATTTCCTGTCGTGCTCATAGAATCTCCTGAAGTTGAATTTGACGGCGAGCGACGCTTTTCAGGCTTCGCTGCCCTTTGAAAGCAAAATAAAAGTACGGATTTTGAATTGATTGCCGTAGCAAACCGTCTTTATAGCAACTGGCTTGCCAGCATCCGACATAAATGGCTGAGCCTGACTAAGTGCTAGAAAAGATTGCGCGAATGGCAGTTCTTTTCGGCGCTGCGACTATGCAGAAGGTTTCAAAAATGTTGTTTTCAAGTTTTGAAAAGACAAAATTGTCGGTTGCGGATCAGTTTTTGAATCGGTCGCAATCAATTTCGTACTTTTTCACCTTATAGCCAAGAATTCGTTCGGTGGTATTCAGCATGCGCGCAGCGCGGGCGCGATTTCCACGGGCGGTTTTCAGCGCATCCTGAATCATTTCTTTTTCAAACGCGCCAACGGCTTGATCCAGTCCGACCGTTGCCACCGTTCCCGAACCTTCGGCGGTTTGCAGCGAAGGCGGCATGTGGAATCCGTGAATGACGTTGCCGTCGCAAACCAGCGTGGCGCGTTCGACGGCGTTTTCCAGCTCGCGCACATTGCCTGGCCAGTGGTAACTCATCAGCATATCAATCGCCGGAGTCGAAATGCGTTTGATGCGCTTGCCGTTTTGCCGCGAATACTTTTCCAGAAAATGATCGGCCAACAGCAAAATGTCTGTCTTGCGTTCGCGCAAGGCGGGCAAGTAGATCGAAAACACATTCAGCCGGTAATACAAATCCGAACGAAAACGCCCGTCGGAAACCGCTGTTTCCAGATCAACGTTGGTGGCGGCAATCAGACGGACATTGACCTTGATGGTTTCGGTTCCGCCGACGCGCTCGAATTCGCGTTCCTGCAAGACGCGCAACAATTTGACCTGCATTGCCGGAGACAAATCGCCAATTTCATCCAGAAACAAAGTGCCGCCTTCGGCCAGTTCAAAACGTCCGCGTTTGCGGGCGATGGCTCCGGTGAACGCGCCTTTTTCGTGGCCGAACAATTCGGCTTCGATCAATGATTCGGGCAACGCGGCGCAGTTCACTTTGACAAACGGTTTTCCGGCGCGCGGCGAGTTGTAATGAATCGCGTGGGCAACCAGCTCTTTGCCTGTACCGGATTCTCCACGAATCAGCACGGTTGTGTTGGTGTGAGCGACCTGCGCGACCTGATCGTACACTTCGCGCATTTCCTTGCTGGTGCCGACGATGTTGCGGAAATCATATTTCTGCTGCAGCTCGCGTTTCAGATGAGCGTTTTCGTCCACCAACTGCGCCTTTTCCTGTTCGACCATCTGCGCCAGCCGCAAACTTTGCGAGATCATTCCGGCGATGATCGTCAGGAATTTCACGGTGTCATCGTAATTGCGATTCACTTTATAAGGTTGGGTGATGGAGAGCGCGCCAATGGTTTTACGGCGGTCCTTGATTGGCACACAAATGAACGACTCTTCCTGCCCCTGTTCGGGTTTGCGCGTGCGGTTCAGGAATAAAGGCTCCTTGCTGATTTGGGGAACGATGATCGGCTTGCCGGTTGAAACCACGCGTCCTGTGATGCCTTCATCCAGCTTGTAACGCCCGCGACGTCGTTCGCCTTCGCTCAAGCCGAAAGCGTATTGAATCGAAAGCGAACTTCCGTCTTCCAGCAAGGCGATGGCTCCCCGCCGCAAACCAACTTCGCGGTCCAGGATTTCCAGAACCTTTTCGACAGCTTCGCGGATGTTCAGGGTTGATCCCAGCGCCTTGCTGATTTCCAACAAGGCGGACAATTTTTTGATTTGAGATGCTTCTTCCATGTTCTGTTACTGAATAGAGCTGACAAAATTGTCTGACTTCGGGCAAAGAATATCATTTTTGTCGTTTGTCGCGAGAGCGCAGAACTGTCCGTCTCGGCAAAAAAACGTGTATCTGCTTGTCTTGCTTACGATTTTGTCTGTGGACAGCTCAATTCCTCAACCGGTAAGATGCAAGCGCTGTACAAATCCAAATAATCCCCAATAAACATCTTTGTAAACATATTTTCAGGAGGAGTTATGTCCAAACGCAATTTGTTTCTGGTCGTAGTCTACCTGCTGGTCGCGCATGCGACTGTTCTGGCCGACGAAGTGAAGTTGAAGAACGGCGACAAGTTGACTGGTACCATCGTCAAAGCGGATGCCAAAACCTTGACGCTGAAAACCGATTACGCCGGAGCCGTGACGATTTCGACTGACGCCATTGCAGAGGTCGTTTCCAGCGAACCGCTTTACGTGGCGTTGAGCGATGGCAAAACGCTGGTTGGCAAAGTTGCCACCAGCGGCGGCAAATACGAAGTCGAAACCAAGGAAACAGGCAAGGCTTCCGGCGAAATGAGCGCGGTTCAGGCCATTCGGTCACCAGCGGAACAGACTGCTTACGAACGCACGCGGAATCCGAGTTGGTTTGATTTGTGGAATGGGGGATTGGATTTCGGCTACAGCCTGACGACAGGCAATACGCGAACGAATACTCTGGCCTTAGGGGCGAATTTGGGTCGCCAAACCCGGCGCGACAAAACTACGTTGTATGCTGCCTACATCAACGCCAAAAACAAAAACAAAGGCGTGACCGAAACCACAGCCAACGCCATTCGCGGTGGCGGACGATACGAAATCAGTCTTACCAATCGGCTGGCGACGTTCGGCTTTGCGGATTTTGAATACAACCAGATTCAATTGCTGGATTTGCGTTCCGTATTGGGCGGAGGGTTGGGCTATTACGCCGTCAAAAACGACCGCGCACAATTGCAGCTTTTCGGCGGCGGCGCGTACAACCGCGAAAATTTCTCGACCGGATTGCAGCGCAATTCCGGCGAAGTGTTTGTTGGCGAAGATTTCATGTTGCGCCTGTCTGACCGCGTTACATTCAAAGAGCGATTCCAGTTGTTTCCGAATCTGACCAATCGGGGCGAATATCGTCACACGTTCGACAGTTCCTTGACCACCAAAGTGACCAACTGGATGACCTGGAACGTGACGGCCAGCAACCGGTACATCTCCAATCCGCCGCCGGGATCGAAAAACAACGACTTGCTGTTGACCACAGGCATTGGCGTCAGCTTCACCAATTTCAATTTCAGGAAGTGACGAGAGAGTATGTTGATTTCGCCTGAATCTTGGCTTCTGAATTCTTCTTTAGGCTCGGATTACAGGGGTTGGCGACCGGCGAAGCCTGCGTCGGTGTCGTGCCACCATTCAATCGTGTCTTCGCCTTTCATCCAGCACAGATACACGACACGGCCATCGCGCATATGCGGAAAATCGCAAAGCCCTTTGTCGAAATCCTTGATTTCAACGCCCAGTTCCATGATTTCCTGAACTCCGACGATAAACGTGGTCAGTGCGGAAACGTATTCGCCCGCGTGCCAGATGCCGCCGCCGCCGGTTTGGCGACTGGCCATCCGGGCTTCGGGCGCAAGCCGCCGCATCACGCCGCGCGCGCGATCAATCTTTCGCCAAAGCCGTTTGATGTCCGGCAACAAGGCGTCAGCTTCTTCAAGCGTAAACAGTTTCATAAGTGTCGTTGGGATTTGTGTGGCGGCAATTAGAGCAATCGGAATTCGGAAAAGCAACCGATGGTTTTTCTGGCCGAATTCTTGCTCTGTTTCCAACTCCAACGTAGCATACGTGCCGCACTCCCTGGAAAAACGCAGCAATGGAGGTACTGACATGCTGAAACGATATTTGGTGATTGTGTGTTTGCTGGCATTGGTGTGGCCGGTCAACCCGGTTTGGGGGCAGACGCAAAGCGAAGTGCCCGCCGGAACGGAAATTCAATTGACTCTGCGCGAT
>JAEUQP010000413.1 GCA_016789645.1 Acidobacteriota bacterium
GTTCAAACCTGCCAACGCGCTTCAACCCGGCGAAGAGCCGTTTCGGGTCGTGGCGTATGATTTCGGCATCAAGTATTACATTCTGCGCTATCTGGCGGCGGTGGGCTGCGACGTGACGGTTGTGCCCGCGCGAACGTCGGCAGACGATGTGCTGGCGCTGGCTCCGGACGGAATCTTCCTGTCGAACGGCCCCGGCGATCCGGCGGCGTTGCCGGAAATCGTCGGCGAAGTGAAAAAGCTGCTGGCCGCTGCACCGGTGTTCGGCATTTGCCTGGGACATCAGATTTTGGGGTTGGCGTTTGGCGGCAATACCTACAAACTGAAATTCGGTCATCGCGGAGGCAATCAGCCCGTCAAAAACCAACGCACCGGCAAAAGCGAAATCACGTCGCACAACCATGGCTTCGCAGTGGATCCCAAGAGCCTGGATCAAACCGAAATCGAGTTGACGCACTTCAATCTGAACGACGGCTGTCTGGAAGGCATGCGCCATCGCCGATTGCCGGTGTTTTCGGTGCAATACCATCCCGAAGCCGGCCCCGGCCCGCACGATGCCACCTACCTGTTCGACGAATTCATCGCCAACATGCGTGCCCGACGCGAACAGTTGAAAGAGCTTGTTCAAGTCGGGGTTTGATCCTGATGACTCAGCAAGCCAATCAAATAGGCTAGAGAGAGACCTTGGCGCTACCTTTATATTGGAAAAAATACTTTAGTCAGCTAGGGGCAGTCATCGGTGCAGGAGTGTTAGTGTCTGGGTAATGATCGTACTGGCGAAGTTGGCTGGAACATAGACAACTTCTCTTAATACCGGTTTCTCCACCTTGTCATCCAGCGCCCTATTCGACTCGTTGTAAATCACCAGCGGTATTGGCACTGGTTGATTGCTTATCCATACGGCAAGCTGCCGCAACTGTTCCAATGCGCTTTTGTTTCCAATCTGTTCCTCTTCTGTTAAGCCAGTTTTGACGATCTTGCCATAAGAAAAGATAACTACCCGCGCCCCGGCCAATTCCGTTAGCCTGTCCGGTGCGACGCGCCGCACATTGGTGAATTTGAGAGTTTGCAACGCCTCCATCACTTCCAGTGCGATGTCTGAATCTTCCTGTGCGACCCAACGAATGGGCTGCGTTTTGTGATGAGACTCGACATAGTCGCCGACTGTTTTCCTGATTTCGGCAGCAAATTGAGACTTGACCTCGCGTTCAACGTCTTCGCGCACCCGCGTGCGGGCGGCGGCCAATTCGCGCTCAACATCTTCGCGTATGCGTTCGCGCACATCTTCGCGCAATTGCGCTACGACATCGCGCCGTGTCTGCCCGAAGAGAAAAACAATCAGCCCTGCCAGAAACGCTCCTACGCCAAGCAGCCAGCGTTCCTGCCGGTCAACCTGCGCCGCAAGCAATTCGCGCTCGGTCTTTAGTGCCTCGTGATAATCGCCCCAGGGAATGTCTTGCTCGTTCTCTTTTTTCTTCTTTGCCTCTTGTTGAACAATCGTATCCGCCTGCGAAGCCTCAGCGGTTGCCGTTGGAACAGGCGTCGGAGTTTGTAACACAGTCGTTGGCGGGAAAAATGCCCGCACACTCAAAGACGTCACGCTGTAGAGCAGCAAAACAAGCAAACCTAACCAAATTGGACGCAATATGAAAAAGCGACGGATGGTTTGAATCGTCATAAAACCTCCAGCGTTACCCAGCCCAAAGCACGCGGCGTAGGCCCCGTAGTCGCCAATTGGCGCGAATGTGGGAAGTAATAATCGAGATAGGCATCATCCTTGCGCCCCGGCGATTGCCCTAGAGTGAAGCGTTCGCGCAATTCACGCCAATCAGATGAATTGCGTTGTTTGTCCACAAGATCGCCAATGGTTTTGCTTTCCCAACCGCCCGCCCAGCCTAAACGGAGCACAAAGGAATTTGCCTGAAGCTCGCTGACAGTCTTTTCAATACGCTCGCAATCTACCACCAAATCCGCCAGTTTATGCTTTTCGAAAAACTCGCGTTCACGCTTTAACAACGCCAGCGCAAACGCATTGCAATGCGTAGTGAGCTGTTCGAGCGCAGCTTTGTTCATGTCTGAAACCCCCAATTCCTGTCGTGGTGTCGTTGTCCTGCGTTTGTCTTTCACCCAGACCTTTTCATCCGATAGCAAGTAATCGTTCACACCGATTTCCAGTTGTAGCTTGGTTTCGGGCTTCAGCCATTCAGCAAAAATGCGGAAGCTTTCGCCCTTGGGTTGCATTTGGTCTTGCCGCAGGGTGAAGGTCGCAGTTTCGCCGATTTGCATTTGCTCAAGCGCGACCGGCGCGCTGTCATTGACGTGTAAAGCCTTGAGCAAATCGGTCACGACACTTTCGCCGAAGACCTTGCGTTCGAGTTTTTGCGCAAACCATTCTTTCCTGGGTGTCTTTTCATCTTTGGGCGGATAGAGTCCCTGTCGAATCAGGCTCCTGACAAAATCTGGCGCTTGTTGTTGTGCCAAATGCCATAGCAACGCGGTGCGAATTGCGCCTTTGATAGATGAGCCTGGGATGTAAGGCCGCTGATAAATATCCTTCATCCCCTCGCGCACTTCGCAACCCGCCGGGTCTTTATAACAAACTAGGGAGTAAGCGAGTACGTCGTTGGCTTTGAGTTGGTGAGACTGCAACCAACCGACCCATGCGAAGTTTCCATCGCGCATCGCAATTGCCAAATCATCGGCGAAAGGTTTGCCGCCCACCGCCAAGACTTTGTCGAGGTCAATCAACCACCATTGCCTGTCACGCGCAAAACCATCAAAGCGCGTGAACTTGCGTCCCGTACCGATATGCACCGGACTCAGGCAGCGGATTTCATATTGAGTATTCGTCATCAAACGTTCGCGCATGGTTGGACTCCTACCGGGAAAGCCAAACCGTATCGCCACACGCTGTGTGGACTGGGTGTTGGCTTGACGTTGACCAGCCGTCCGGCGGAAATGCCTGTGCCGCTTAATAACGAGCCCTCGCCGAACATCCAGACTTGTTGCCGCCGCAAATTCCCCGCTTCGGATGAACCGACCCAACCACGCCGCGCCAGCAAGTGATAGCTGATCGCAGTATCAGCAGTCAGCGCGGCCAGTTGCGTCTCATTCGCCGGGGCAACTGGCGATAACGTGACAAAACGTTCGGCAGCGATGGCTGCGGGCAAATCGAGTGTGGCGGTTTCAGCCAAACTGAAAAGCCCATAACCCGCGCCACGTTCACCGCCTAAGCCCGTATCGCCTAACAATCGCAAAGCGGTCGCAAAGCGCACTTGCCATTCATCACGGCATTGCGCGCCGAACCACAAGCCGCAACCAGCAGCAAATGTGACACCGCCCAAATGCCACAAAGCCGAAGCCGAGGTGATGCGATCTAATGTCACACGCGGCGTCACCGCGTGTTGCCAAAAATGATGGACGCCGTTTTGTTGCCAATCCTGCAATGCAGGCAATTCATCGTCATGCACCCAAACCGTGCCTTCGCTCAGGCAATGCTGCGTTTTAAGCGCAGGCCGCGAGCCACTCACCAATTCACGAAAGCGTCGCTCCGAGACGAATTGCACGCGTCGCCACACTTTGGCTTCGCCTGGCACGCCTGACAGCATAGGGCGAGGAAAGAACCTTACTGTTCCGGCATATGGAAACGCCGAAGTCAGCAGGAAAGGTGACGTGCCGGTTTGAAAATCCTGCAACAGCTTTTCCAGTTCTGGAACACCGTAAAGCTCACGCCACATCGTACATAACGCGCTAAACAGTGTATCGGCTGGGGCAAAAGTACGGCTTTCTTCCAGCCCTACACCGCGCTCACCGATATGCAACGGCGCGCGAAAACCTAGGGAATAACAGGTTGTTGTCATCGTCATTTCAGGTTAAGCCAGCGCCACGGCAATGGTCGTTTGCAGGTCGTCATAATTGATGCCGCGCAAAGGCACCGGCTGTTCATTGTGTTTTTGCGTCAAGTCTGACGCTTCTTCTTCACCTGCGTAATACGCCTGTGACCGCAACGTGAGGGTAACGTCTTCAAATGCGATCTTGCCTGTCCCGCGCGAACCATAACCGCCCAGGTAATCATCTTCGAGCAACTCCATCGCCTTGAAAACGTGCTTCAGCCATGCCACATCAGCGGCGACGCCAGTGCCGTTTACGTCGTATAAGTTGTAGATGAACTCAAACGGGCCAAAAACTGTATCCGCCGGTACGCGTTCGTTTTGGCGCGGCACCGCGGCAGAGGTGATGCGATCAATAGCGACCTCCGTTTTGATCTCGGCGTAGGGCAAGTCGAGTTTGGCATCTTTGAGTTTTTTCAGCCCATCATCGTCCGATTTGTGCAACTCAGCATCACGTACAAACAAACGAGTCGGTTTTATTTTTGCCAGCCATGCTTCCGTCTTGTCTTTATCTTTGCGAACGATATCGGGTGTTAGGCCAAAGATATGGCAGATCGGACATTCCTGATAATCGTTCGGATCCTCGCATTCGTGAATGCGCACGTCTTGAATCAGCTTGGTAAGCGGCTTGCCCATTTGTCGTTCCAGTAGGCAACGCATCTTGCCGCGCAAAGAAGAACCAGGAATGTAAGGCTCTTTTGATACCGGATGGCGGAGGATGGGATTTGTAATTCCGCCAATGTCTAACCCGCCTGCCGCACCGCCGATGTGCAAGCCGGTTTTCGTTCTGAGTTTTCCAGTGATGATAACTTTGCCTTTGAGGATAATCGTATCAGCCATGGTCTTTTGCTCCTTGTCTTATTTGCCACCTGCGGCTTTGTGATAGGCAAGAATCGCTTCAAAGAAATCAACGAAGCGCGCGAATTTGTCCGCATCGTCATCAACTTCTGTTACCGCCCAAGTCATGACTTCGGCAAATTGGCGAGCTGTATCTATATTGGCTCGAGCCGCCGCATAAGCGAGTTTTGGTTTGAGCAAAACGAATTTGTCAGGATCGAACTTGCCCATTTCCATGCGTTTCACTTCGCCAAAGACGTTGCGAATTTGATTTGTAGACAAGTTGTCTTCCCTCTTTCTTTCCTTCTTATTCAAATGCCGTCCAAACACCTCTGCGGTCTCAACCAACAACTTCCCGCCTTGTTGAATCACCTCTTTCACCAAAGCCTCGTCGAGTTTCCTCTTCTTATCGTCCTTGCCAACCTGCAACGTGGCGAGTTCCGCTTTCCAATCACGTTTTGGGTTTTGCGAAAAGTTCGATTGACTGCCTCTCGGTTGACGATCATCCCTTCTATTCTGCCCTTGATAATCACCCGGCATAGTTCCTCCTATTCGTTCGGTTGTGGATTGCGGGATTGCAATTCTGTCCAACGCGCCAGCACGCGTAACAATCCGATCAGCTTGTCGTCGCGCACTAACGCTTCCTGTAAAGCGGTCAGTTCCGCTTTGTGCTTTGCATTGCGTTCGCTGGTTTGGCTGAGCTGATAAACAAGCCGCCATTGCCAGCGTGCGTATTGAATTTGCTCCTTGATTTGTTCGGGTGAAATACCGCTAGCCGTAGCCAGCGAGCGTTGTTTCTGGGCATTCTCGGCGTAGCTTGCATGAATTTCGCTCAGCCGCGTCAGCAAGCTGCGCGGCATACCATCTGCGAGAATCGCAAGCAAACGGTTGTGCCAGTCGTTCACGTCTCCGAATTGTTCCCAACCCAGCGTCGTTTGCAAAAAACAGATTGCGTCTTTGATAGGCCGTAAACCTTTGGCGTGGTCGTCGAGTGCCACTCTGGCGTCGTCTGCAAATTGATAAAGCGGATATTTGGCGTGTTCGATGGCGATGCCTGCGGAGATGGTGATGTGCTGGCCGCCGACAAAGTCGGCGAAATCATCGTGAATCTCTCTGGCAAGTCGGGGCAGAATGCTCCATCCACCGACGACAAACAGGTCATCGCCGCCGGCATAAATCAAATAAGCCGCATCGCCGTTGGCAAGTGCTGTTTGGCCCTGGTTGTATTTCTTGCAAAGTTGCGGCACCCAGCCTTCAAAATACAGGCGCAAGGTTTCGCTCAACGTGCTCAGGCGCGCGAGCGAGGCCGCGCCCTGCAAGCCATCGCGCAACACTTCGCCCAGGTTGTCCACGTCCATGCGCAGCACGCCCAGCCAAGGAACCCCTTGCGAGGCAACGGACAGATCGCTGAATTCGGCGATATCGGGACGATTGTCGAAGTCGTAAAGGTAGTCGTTCTGCTCATCTCGCTTACACGGAATCGCATCGGCCAACCAACGCCAGCCGTATTGCGTCGGGCAACCAGCGTTTTCAAACAATTCCTGCTCGTTTGGTTGCCACCATTCATTCACACGTTCGACGATGATGTTTTGGGTTCCGGCGGGCGCTGGCGGCATTGGCTCGCCGTCTTGAGCCAGTTCCACAGTCTGGCCAAAAGACCCAAGAATGGCTTCCCAATCAATGTCGCCTGTGACGGCAGTTTCGCCAACGTTGAACCGCACCAGATGCTGAACATCGCGTAACTTACGTCCCAACTCTTCAAAACCGCGACAACGGCTGCATTTGCGCGGCTCGCCTTCTGCGGGGTGTCCGTCGCGGTCTTCGTCGAAATCATGCTGACAGATTTGGCACATCTCTTCGGCAGTCGTGCCGCGTTGTTGCGGCGTGAAAAGACGTTCGAACATAGCCGTGCTGCCCAGTTCTGACCATTTGCGTTCTTTTTGTGCGCTCGAAGCCTGAGCCAATTCCGTCCACCGCTCGGCCAATCGGCCCGGCGTCGTCAAGTCGCACACATTCAATTCAACGCGTGCCAGCGTGCAGCCCAAATCGCCACGATGTGCGTTCCACAATTTTTCAGCCAACTTGCGTTGCAGTTCCCGCCATTGGGTTTCGTCATTTGCAGCGCCGACAGGCAGCAACAGGTAAAAATGGCCGCCGCCCGCATAGAGCAAATTCGTTGTCGGAGTTTGATCCCAACGCCGCAACGACCATTCCGCAATGGTTTCGGTCAGCAACTGCAAATAAAACGAGCGTCCGCGCAATCCCCGCGCTGCGCCCGCGCTGGTCAACATGTAAAGAAAATCCTGTACGCCGGACAGGTCGCCTTTCACCAGCCAACCCAATTGTTGATCTATCGGCGCGGTCAATTGAGCATCCACCGGCCAACCGGCGCGATGCCAGCAGATGCTCAACGCTGCTGCCGAACGCGTCTGTTCATAAAGCGAGACGTCCGCCCCCGCTCCTGACAAAGCCGCTGGAACCGCCCAAGTAAATCGTTTCAAGATGGCCAACACGCTGGTTACGTCGGCGGGATCGGTTGCGTTTAAGGCCGACCACAGTCCTTGCCACAAGTCCGCGTAATCGGCATTGGTCGTTGTCTCGCTGGGAAAAAGAAAGTCCTGGGTCAGTTCCAGCGCTCGCAATGGATGGAATCGTTCGTGCGTACGGCGTTGCCGGATTGTGTCTGTTCCATTGTTCGAGCGCACAATCGTTGCCAGCATATTCGGCAATCGCACCGCAGTGAGTTGATCGGATGATGGTTGGGTTTCGGATTGCGTATGGTTCGACAACCGCTGCGCCAGTTGCGCCAGTTGCTTTGCTCGTATGGCTTCAGCCGATTCTACCGTGTTTTGCCAGACGGCGGGCCAATCCGTTTCGGCCAGAGTCACCTGTGCCCGCAACGCCAGGGTTTGCACGGCCAGTCGCCATGATTCCAACAACAATGATCGTTCAGTTTGATCCATACGATTCAACTTGAGCCAAATCGAGTGGGCAACGTCTGGGCAGGCTTGCGGACGATGGCGATGGGGGCTGGTGAGGCCGGGGCCGAAGCTGCGCGGATTGAAACTTCATGTCTGCCCTCTCGAACTTTTGAATAGTACCGGACGATAGGGATGCGGTCGGCGGATGGTGACTTGCTGGCCGCAGGATTTCGGGTTGTGTGGTCGGGGCGTAACCGAGGCTTTGATGGCCTGTTCTACTGCACGAATGAAACCGGATCGAATTTTTTGTTTCTGAGTTGCCGCCGCGCTTATAGCCAATTCCTGCTTTGGGCGCAAGGATTTTGTTGTCCGGCTCCCGGCCTCAAGCGCTTGTCATTACCCAAATCTTTTCACGAAATTGTTTTGCTCTTAGCCCGCGAACGCGGGCGGCAAGACAGTAGCCTGGGGGGGGAGGCGCGAGCCGGAACCCCAGGAACGCGCAAAACGATTTACAAGCCTGCGTCAGCAGGCGGCAGCGGCTCGTGATTGGGTAATGTCCTGCAAAAACTCTGTCGCCCGCGTTCGCGGGCTCACTACACAATCCACTAAATCGGACCAAAAAACTTTGAAACAGGATGGACAGGATTTTGTTCAGGATGAACGGGATTCAGGCTTGGCGGGTTGGCCCCAACCACTAATGTTCCTGTCAATCCTGTCAAAAATCTTGTTCATCCTGTTTTCTTAC
>JAEUQP010000414.1 GCA_016789645.1 Acidobacteriota bacterium
ACAGAATTGTCGCCTGCAAGTTTGTAGTAAAAGTAAAACTGTTTTTTGGGAAGGCTGTATCCCAGCCAATAGTTCTCGACACGTTTCCAGGCCATTGTAGTTTCCTTTCTGTTTAAGGTGATAAAAATGCGGCTTCGATTAGCTGAGCGAAGCCGCATTGCGTGTGAAAGAAGTTAAGCGCTACTATCTGTCAAATGGTTATGGAAGCCAGATAAAACGCTACCACGCCTTACCTGGCTCACCTACACCAAGCTGATAGAGTGCTTGTTAGGCTATGATTTATCTGCACCTTCGCCTACGGGCTCATCTTGAGTAGAGACATATCCCACTTTCGTTGACTCAATGAATCCAAAAAAGAGTGGTTTCTCGTTTCTGAGCACATCCAGCACCGCATCAAAATGCGACCAAGGATATGTTAATCCTACTCGGCCACCCGCATTGCGATTCTCAGGCAAGGCACTTCCTTCCTGATAGAACTCGCAAGTCATCACATTCTTTCCATTGTAGAAACAATGGATAAATGCTGCCAGATTCCCCTTAGTTGCGTCCTTCCCATAAAGAACGACTTTATATTTATCGATCGGTGATGAAATAAAATCAGGCATGACATTAACCTCCTTTTTGCTGAGACAAACAGCCAATGCTCTTGAATTGCAACAGACTCTTTGACAACTTACTTTGCCTGAATGGATTTGAGATAAGTTCCCAAAGCATAAATTTGCAGTCGCGAAGTCATCGCGCTTCCGGTTTTTTGCTTGAAGATGTAACCCCACACGGGCATATCCTTCTTTCCGTGTGCCGCGATTTCGTATTCGCCGGAAATGATGTTTTGCACTTTCAACTGATCGTATTTCCCATCTCGTTTTTCAATCATGGTCAGATCAGGAATCGGGTTTTTCAGCGAGGCTGCAACCGGCCCTCCGCCTTTGCCGTCCACTCCGTGACAACTGGCGCAATACTGTTGGAAAAGCTGCTGCCCACGGTCATTTTTATTCGATTGAGCAGAAACCTGCGATGTGGAAACCGATTGAACGGCCAACGCCAAGCCCAAAACAAACACTGCGATTGCGGTCAATTTCGTCAACATAATCATCCTCCTATTCTTTCCGTCACCATAAAATCATTGGCAACGATGATTTCTTTAACTGCTTCGATTTTTCTTCTCTGCCCATCCCTTTTCCGTCCCCACCCAACTTTCTACAACTGCTGTGCCAATTCATCGAAGCGCCTTTCAGCGTTCAGAATAGTCATTCTTTGGGCGAACTCGCCCATCGGTTGGTTGCTGAGTGTGGAAAAGAACGCAAGCAGATGTTGATTGGCAAAGGCAGTTGTATGCGGCGTTTCACAAGTGATGATGGCCAGATCAGACAGAGCCAAGGACACAAATAGTCGGCAGTTGCCCGCAAAGAATTGCTGGCCATCATCACTTCTGAAATGCCGCTTCGCTTGGATGGAATGACTAAATCGGACCAAAAAACTTTGAAACAGGATGGACAGGATTTTGTTCAGGATGAACGGGATTCAGGCTTGGCGGGTTGGCCCCAACCACTAATGTTCCTGTCAATCCTGTCAAAAATCTTGTTCATCCTGTTTTCTTAC
>JAEUQP010000418.1 GCA_016789645.1 Acidobacteriota bacterium
GTAAGAAAACAGGATGAACAAGATTTTTGACAGGATTGACAGGAACATTAGTGGTTGGGGCCAACCCGCCAAGCCTGAATCCCGTTCATCCTGAACAAAATCCTGTCCATCCTGTTTCAAAGTTTTTTGCTTCGATTTAGCAACCTCCGCCAAGGATTCGAAGTATGCAGTGTATATCTATGGACAAAATCTGCCGCAAATCTTTTCCGGCTGTTCTTCTGCTTTGTGTGCTCACCCTGCCCACATTTGCACAATCTCCGAAACCAACTCCTTCTTCTGAAAAACGCCAGACACTGGCCGAAGTGAACGGAACTGAAATCTCCGCCGATGAAATGGAGCGAACACTGGAGGTGCAACTGGCACAACTGGAAGAACAAATGTATCAGCTCAAGCGCAATCGTCTGGAGGCACTGATTGCCGAAAAGCTGTTGAGTCAGGAAGCGGAACGAAGGGCGATCCCCTTGCAGGCATTACTCGATTTGGAAATCAATGCCAAAGCCGGGACAGTTAGCGAAAAAGACATCGAGGCTTTTTACCAGGCCAACCAATCTCAAATCGGCGGCCAACTCGACACCAATCTGAAAGAACGAATCCGCAGTTACCTGCAAACCCAGCGGGTCAATGTCCGCCGCGACGAGTTCATCCAATCGCTTCGCGCCACGGCAAAAATTGCGATCAATCTTCCTTTACCAAACGTTCGCATAAAAACTGGCATTGAGGGCGCGCCGTTCAAAGGCGCAACAAACGCTCCGGTAACCATCATCGAATTTTCGGATTTTCACTGCCCGTTCTGCAGCAAAGTTCAGTCCACGTTGACTCAGGTGATGGCACGCTACGGCGAGAAGGTAAAACTCGTTTATCGCAATTTCCCGATTGACCAACTTCACCCCCAGGCTCGTCGGGCCGCTGAAGCAGCTAAGTGCGCTCAAGAACAAGGAAAGTTTTGGGAATATCACGACCGCCTTTATTCCGGCAGCGCAGACGCGAGCACCGAAAAGCTCAAGGCGCTTGCGCAAGCTGCGGGTTTAGACGCGGCAGGGTTTGAAAGCTGTCTGGCAAGCAGCAGAGTGCAAACAGCCATTCAAAAAGACGTCGAAGAAGGCATACGGCTTGGATTGACGGGCACGCCTGCTTTCCTCGTCAATGGTCGCCTGCTTTCGGGCGCTCAGCCGCTGGAGAGCTTTATTCGTGTAATCGAAGAAGAGCTTGGGCAGAGGCTGGAATCAACAGCGACCAGACAATCAGTCGCTCCGGTTTTGCCAACGACACAGGAATCGCCAAAGAGGAGGATCCCAATTGAGCAGCCACCGTCGTTGCAGGAAACAGCCGCACAGGAGAATGACAAAAAGCGCCCGGCAGCGAACAAACAATCTCAAGAGAAGATTTATACCAACGACAAGGCAGGTTACACGCTCGTTTATCCATCGCACTGGTTCGCCTCGGATATTGTTTACGCCAACGCTTTCGAGTTGCGAAATTACAATCCTCAAAATCCGCAAAGCGCGCCGGAGCGCAATCAGGCAATTGTTGTGATCATCGAAACCCTTAATGATTCAGCCGAAGTGACTGAAGGGTTTTTGAATAATCTGAAACCTCAGCAGCCATTCGGCCTCACACACTTTACGATTAACGGATCCCACGCCGTTCAGCTCACGCGAAGAGTGAATGAAAGGTCGCTCGGCCCTGGCGCGCTGCGAACCTCTACCGTCAAACCGCCTGACACACTGCGATCATACTTTTTGATCGAAACCTACATTGCACATGGCAAATCACTGCTTTCCATCCAAGCCACCGTGCCGGTTGATGCCGATAGTTCGGTCATAGCCGAGACGATTGGGATCGGAGAGAGACTAAAATTGTTCAAAGCCACCGGTATTCGGTGATAGGAGATTCTCACATGACAAAGCAACCACGATTCTTGTCTCCAATCTGGCTTTCCGTCCAATGTGCCAGCCTACTGTTTATTGTCACCTCAGTTTTTGGCCAATCGTCCGCCGTCGGTGAAGGCAAGGCGGGGCTTCCCGAACCTGATAACGAAGGGCCACGAACCAAATCGAATCTACGAATGCTCGCGGTTGCCTCCGGCACACACAGCAACAATGTGCGCGCTGCTGGCGGACCAAGCACCGGAACTCAAGCCGAACTGTCCATGGCCGTCTCAGGATCGAATATTGTCATCACCTTCAATGGTGGGCCGAATGGCGGCGGATACGTTACTTCGACCGATGGGGGAAGAACCTTCGGAGCGAGAACCAGCCCGCCTCGTCCGATGGGGGCGAATCCATGTTGTGACACAGGAGTGGCGGCAGACAATGCCGGTCGCTTTTATTACCTGGAACTGTACCGAAACGACGGCGCGGGCAATTGCACCAACTCGTTGCACGTTTCTACCAATGGCGGACAAACATTTGGTGGAATTGTCGGCTCGCCTTTCTCATATGGTGCGAGCACAAATTTTCCGGATATGCCGCATTTGGCAATAGACCGCGTCAATCTGGTGACCGGCAATCCCCAGCTTTACGTTTTCTCGCGCCATTTTCTGAACGGGATCAACTGCCCACAAACGGGCACTGGCGGCAACGTGCAGGGCGAGGTCGTCTGTTCGACTAACGGCGGCGCGGCCTGGACGGCCCCCATTGTGCTTGCGCCTTTCACCGACAACGCGCACATGGCGACCGGCTCGGACGGCAGTGTTTATCTGGTCGGTAATGGCATCGGCACAATGATGAATACCGGCAGCATTTTGCTGCGGCGTTCGACCAACAGTTGCAACGCCGGGTTAAATTTTGGAGCGCCAGTGACGGTGGCCGACAACCAAACGTTTGGGGGCGCGACTAATCTGGATCGAGAGTTCCCGCAGCCTTACGTGGCGGTGGATAAACTCGATCCGAACATCGCCTATGTTGCCTGGTCGGCTGACCGATTGACCGGCGTCAATGATCGGGACATTTTCCTCGCACGCTGCGTCTTCACCGGACTCGCTGGAACTTGCGATGCGCCAGTGCGCATTAACGACGACCCGATTGGCAGCGGCAACTCCCAGTACTTTCCGATGCTGTGCGTTGACCCGAACAACAAAATTCAGATGTCGTGGAACGATCAACGAGCTGGCGGAAACAGCACGGCGATCTTTCACTCGGAGATTACTCCGGTTGGCGCAGCATTGAGCATTTCCCGAAACTTCATGATTTCCGAAGTGAATTTTACGCCGTTCAACTTCGGTGGCACGCCCGATTACGGCGATTACAACGAAAACATCGAAGCCTGCGACGGCCAGCATTATTACGCGGCCTGGGTTTCGCACGTCAGCCCGCCCGGCATCATTCCGGCGTCGAACGACCCGGACATCTTCTTTGCTGTCGTCAACAATCTGCAGGACATTCGCGTCAGCGGGCCGCTGGATTTTGGCGACATCTGCGTCGGTGACTCGCAAACCCGCAAGCTGGAGGTCTTCAACGTAGGAGATGCGCCGTTACGGATCACGAATGTCAGCCGCGTTGCCGGAAGCACGGCAATCACCGTTGATGCCAACCCGGTGGTCCCCCTTTCGGTTGGCCCCGGTTCTCATGTGGATTTCAACATCCGCTGCGCGCCGACGACAACCACACCACAAACAGCTACCATTCGCGTCGAAAGCGACGATTTCGAACAGCCAGTGACCAATCTCACTTACACCTGCAATCCCTCCTCGCCAAAAATGGCGACGGCAATCGCCGATTTGGGAAACTTTGGCAATGTCTGCCTGGGCAAATTCAAAGACCTCGATCTGACGATCAACAACAGCGGCGGCTGTGATCTGACAATTTCGAGCATCGTCTCTTCATTGTCGGTGGAATTTCAGGTTCCAAACGTATTGTCGTTCCCGTTGACGATTCACCCAGGTGATTCAATTCAAATCCCGATTCGTTTTCAGCCCACAACTACTGGAAACAGAACAGCGACCATCACGATCAACAGCAACGATCCTGCTAATCCAGCGCAAGTTGTACAGGTTTCTGGATCGGGGCAGGCGCCGATGATTGTTGTCCCAGCAATGATTGATTTCGGAAAAGTCTGTCCCGGCGAAACCGTCACCAAAACGCTGAACATCAGCAACACTGGGTTTTGCGATTTGATCGTTACGAACATCACCTCTACAAATCCGGCAGAGTTCAAGGTCGCGCCTTGGGTCGCGTTCCCGCTGATTGTCCCGCCCGGAAGTACGCGCGATGTGGCAATTCAATTTATGCCGATGGGCTTTACCGTGAACCCGATGCGAATGGCGACGCTGACGATCATCAGCAACGATCCGAACACGCCCATGAAAGACGTTAAGGTCACAGGCATTGTGCCACCACCAATAATTCAGGCTGCGCCCGATCCGCTGGATTTCGGCAAAGTCTGTCTGGGCAAATCGAAAGAACTACTAGTGACCATTCGAAACACGGGCGAATGCAATCTGACCGTGTCCAGCATTTCGTTCAGTTCAGCGGAGTTCAAACTGGCTTCGCCGCCGCCGTTCCCATTCGTTATTCCTCCGGGCGGTTCACGTGTGGTCATGGTCAGCTTTATGCCGGTTGGTGCCACTGGAGCGCGAATGGCGACAATGACCATTAATAGCGATGACCCGGCGACTCCGGCCAAAGTCATTACACTCAAAGGCGAAGCGCCAGTTAGCGACATAGCGATTACCGGTCCGATGGATTGGGGTGATGTTTCGGTCGGCAAGTTCAGGGATCAGGTGTTGTACATCACCAATACCGAAGCCTGTGACCTGGCTGTGACCTTGGTGTGCGAAGTACGCGGAGGCACGCCAATGCAAGCGTCTGTTGAATTCAACCTGGTCAACCCGCTCAATTACCCAATCATTATTCCGGGTGGAACGACGTTGCCAGTTCGAATCCGTTTCAAACCGGAAAGAACCGGCCAGCGCACGGCGAACCTGTTCATTTGTGGGTTCGATCCACAAACTCCGGGCGGCACAACACCTGCGTTTTGCCCCCAAGGAGATTCGAACCTTAAACGAACTGTTACCCTGACGGGCAGAGGCAAATAAAGCGGAGTATTGCTTCTGTTCTTAACTCTCAGGAGGCGCTTGGTAATATTCTGAGCGCCTCTTGTTTTCAGTCAATCTGACTGGCGTGAAAATCAAAAAGGCGCGATCTCCGAGCGGAGTTCGCGCCTTCTGATTTG
>JAEUQP010000475.1 GCA_016789645.1 Acidobacteriota bacterium
ACGCGGAAATTGTCCTGCCCGAAGAAATGATAATGCGTCGTGCGACCGTCGTTGTCCTGCTGGATGATGGCGTAAGACGTGCGGATCGGAATGCCCAACAGGAAGTCGCCAAAATCGTTGCCGGAAAACGTATTGTTGAAGCTGGAGTTGCCATAATTGTCGGCGCCAATGAACCCCAGTGGCGAAACGGCGCGAATCCAGCGCACGTCAAAGCCGTATTTCATTGTGTGGCGGCCTTTGGTCCAGGTCAGGTTGTTGTTGAACTGGTATGTGCGTGATTGCGAAGCGCCGTCGGCACGGTTGCGGTTCAAATCCGTGATGTCGCCTGAAAAATCAATGTTCGGCAAGCCATTAAAGGGAAAGTTCGGTCCGATGCCCGTAAAGCCAAGCTTGTTGGTGAAATCGCGACCGTCGAACGGGAAATCTGTGCCGCTATCGTTGAGCGTCAGCCCAAAGCGAGCCTCATTCAGCAAACGCGGCGTCAGAGTGTAGTTGTGCGACACCACCAGAATCTTGTAATTGTCGAAGGCAGTGTTCGAAGGAAGCGCCAGGTTGTTCGGGCTGTCTTGAGAGATTTCCTTCCACGTCCAGCGACCGAAAACCGATTGTTTGCCAGTCAGATTGTGGTCAATGCGGATGTCGTATTGATCGGAATTGATGCTGCTGGAACTGTTGCGAATGTAATTCGCAACGCGGAACTGATCGGGATTGCTGACGTTGGGCAGCGGATAAAGCGTCAGAATCGCTTTGGAAATCGAACTGATGCGATTGTCCGGAATGCGATTGTTGGCAAACGCCTGCCCGGTCAGCGGATCGCGCACTGTAACGTTGGCCAGCGCGCTGAAATCGCCGTTTCGCATGGCTTGAGTCGGCACGGTGTTTTGAATCGTCGTGCCGCGCGGGAATCGCAAGCCTTCGTAAGTGCCGAAAAAGAACGTCTTGTCTTTGCCGTCGTACAACCACGGGATGCGAACCGGGCCGCTGCCGCTGAAGCCGAAATCGTTGCTGATTTTTTGCGGTTTGGTCAATGCGCCATAAACCTTGGCGTCCAGCGCGCGGTTCTGGTGAAACCAGAACAAGGTGCCGCGATATTCATTCGTGCCGCTTTTGGAAATCGTCGTCACATCGCCGACCTGACCGTATTCTGCCGCATTCCCCACGCCCTGCACTTTGATTTCGGCGATGGATTCCGCCGAAGGGAAAGCGTTACGCAGCGGCGAATTGCCTGTCACGTTCGTCGTCGAAATGCCGTCGAGCGAAAACTGCGATTGCGAAGGCAACGCACCCTGAATCGAAAACGCGCCGCCGTTGTCGGATTGCACACCGGGCAACGCCGAAATCAGAGCATACGGGCTGGTGCTACCACCCGCGCCGCGATAGTTGGCCGGCAGGTTGAGAATTTTTTGCGATTCAAACGCCGAAGAAATGGTTTGCGTTTCAGTGGCAATCGCTCCGGCATTGGCCGTGATGTCCACCCGCGCCGTCACCTGGCCGGCGCTCAAAGTGGCATCCACTCGCAACGTTTGCCGCGCAGTCAGTGTGATTTCGGAAGTGGAAAAGATCTGAAACCCGGACGCGGTAATTTCGATTTTATAGCGTCCGGGTTTGCTGTTGACGGCTTCGTAATCGCCGTTGGAATTCGTCTGAATGCTACGAACAGAGTTTTCGTCAATGTTGGTGATTTTGACCGTTGCGTTGGGAACTACGCTGCCCGACGAATCTCTGACAGTGCCCAACAGCGTGCCAAAAATTGATTGAGCCATCGCCACCAACGACATCAGCACTAAACCAATAAGCAAGCTACTAAAGTTTCGGTAGATGTGTTTTTTGCGAAGCATAACTTCCTCCTTGAGAAGTTCATGGGAGAGGGGTTTATTGATTGTGGTAATCCCTGAAACGCCGGAAAAGCGCGCTTCAGTTTTTCGGCTAACTGGCGGACAAAATCTTTTTTAACTGCTTGTTAATAACTGGATTGCAATGCTTGGCATTATGTTTTGAGCGTCAGGATTGTCAAGTTACGCTTCGGTAAAATTGGTTTATGAGAAATGGCCTTGCTGTGGTAAAACAACGTCTCGATTGATCCCCCGTCCGACCGACTTAAAAGGTAAGTGGCAATTTCTCCACATCAACAATTCCAAACACACCATGCGAAACAAATTTCTTTGCTCCGTTGCTGCCGCGCTGATTTGCCTGATGATTACTCAAAGCGTTTCTGTTCGACAAACCTTCGGGCAATCGCAAACGTCAACGGCCACGTTGCTTACGACTTCGCCTTCGGCAGTGGGAATGTCGCCGACGCAGTTGTTCAACATTGACACCATCGTCGAAGCCGAAATCGCCAAAAAACAATTGCCCGGCGCCGTCGTGCTGGTAGGGCGGCAGGGCAAAATCGTCTGGCGGCGTGCTTATGGCAATCGCGCGCTGGAACCGCAGCCGGAAGCAATGACCACGGATACGATTTTCGATCTGGCTTCGCTGACCAAAGTCGTGGCCACGGCGACTTCGGTCATGATCCTGGTTGAACGCGGTTTGGTGCGGCTGGGCGACCCGGTTTCTCGGTACATTCCTGAGTTCGCCGAAAACGGCAAACGCGCGATCACCGTCGAACATTTGCTGGTGCATCGGTCGGGATTGATCGCCGACAACGACATCCGCGATTACGAACAAGGGCCGGAAAAGGCGATTGAAAACATATGGCGACTGGCTCCACTGAACGAAGTCGTATCGAAGATGATTTATTCCGACGTGAACTTCATTGTGCTGGCCGAATTGGTCAAACGCGTCAGCGGGAAACCAATAGATCAATTCGCACGCGAAAACATCTTTGAACCGTTGGGAATGAAAGACACGGGATTTAACCCAGCGGTGACCTTGAAAGCACGCATTGCGCCAACCGAAAAGCGCGGCGGACCGGATCAAAACAATCACCGCGAAGGCCCGGCCCGCGAAGGCGCAACCAACCAACCCGAACACTGGATGCGCGGCGAAGTTCACGATCCGCGCGCTTTCCTGCTGGGCGGAGTCGCCGGTCACGCCGGATTGTTTTCCACCGCCGACGATTTGGCGATTTATTGCCAGATGATTTTGAATGGCGGCGAATATCAAAGCCGACG
>JAEUQP010000516.1 GCA_016789645.1 Acidobacteriota bacterium
GCATCATTATTTCAGCCCGGCGAATGTCATGAGACTGCTGGAAATCGTGCGCGGCAAAGCCACCAGCAATGAAGTCATTGCCACTTCGATGTCGCTGGCTAAACGGTTGAAGAAAGTCGGCGTGCTGGTCGGCAACTGTTATGGTTTTGTCGGCAATCGCATGCTGCATCAATACGGACGCGAAGCGCAGTTTTTGGTCGAAGAAGGCGCCAAACCGCAAGACGTGGATGGCGCGTTGTACAAATTCGGCATGGCCATGGGGCCGTTGGCCGTGGGCGATTTGGCCGGCTTGGATGTCGGCTGGCGCATTCGCAAAGAACATCGCCATCTGGAAAAGCCCGGCGTGCGGTATCCCAAAGTTGCTGATGAATTATGCGAGCGTGGTCGGTACGGTCAGAAAACCGGAGCCGGTTGGTACAAATACGACGAAAATCGCAAAGCCATTCCCGACCCGGAAGTGGACGCATTGATCGAACAAATCGCCGCCGCCCAAGGCATCGCGCGCCGCACCGTCACCGAAGAGGAAATCATCGAACGCACGCAGTACGCATTGATCAACGAAGGCGCAAAGATTCTGGAAGAAGGCATCGCGCTGCGCGCCGTGGACATAGACATCATTTACCTGAACGGTTACGGCTATCCTGCTTGGCGTGGCGGCCCGATGTGGTATGGCGACACGGTTGGCTTGAAGAAGGTTTACGACCGCGTCTGCCAATTCCACGCCGAACATGGCGAACTCTGGACGCCCGCGCCGCTGCTGAAAGAATTGGCGGAAGCAGGCAAGACGTTTGCCGCATTCGACAAAAGTAAAGCGGCGGCTGCATAGTTGTCAGCAGCAAGCAAATGCCGCACTGGTTGAAAGCTAAGATTCAACCAGTGCGGATATAGGAGGAAGTACAATGACGACTGAAACCTTGCAACTCAATGTTACTGGCTTGCCCGCAGGAACACGGGCGACGCTGGAACGCATCGGCCAACAAACCGGACGCAGCCTGGAAGATTACCTGCGTGAATTGATCGAAGTCGAAGTGCAGTCGCAACAGCCAACCGACGTGAAAACGAGCAACGAGACGAAAGAACGCCACGACCCGTTGCGCCGCCGAGAATACGAATGGATCCACCAGCATCAGGACGAATACGCCGGGCAATATGTCGCGCTCGTCGGCGACCGGCTGGTGGCACACGCGGCGACGCTTAGGGAATTGCACGAACTGGTGCGTACAGCCAACGTGAGCCGCCCGTTCTTTGCGCGTATCGAAGCGAAAGATGAATTGGCGTTTGGAGGGTGGTAATCCATGTCCCACCAATTGATGTTTTCGCGCCTGCTGCGCTACGACACGCGCCAGCCGGGCATTAACGTGCCGATTACTCTGAAACTGGGGAACCTTTACGCTGACATTGCCGCCAAGCTCGACACCGGCTGCACCGATTGCATTTTTGAGCGCGCGCATGGCGAAGCATTGGAATTGGTAATCGAAAGCGGCAGCTTGAAACGGTTTCGCACCGCCACTGGCAATTTTTCGGCCTACGGCCACATGGTTACGCTGGCGGTAGAGGATTTTGAATTTGAATCATTGGTCTATTTCGCCGCCGATGATTTCTTTGATCGTAACGTCGTCGGACAGCACGGTTTTCTGAATCATCTGCTGGTCGGGCTGGATGACAACGCTGGCCTGATGTACCTCAACGACAACGCTGATTCCTTTGCTAACGGCTGAAATCATCCGAACGTCGGCCCGGCTGATGCCATATTTAGCCAACAGAGAAACGACGATGCACAATCCCTTCACCATCGGCAGCATGATTCAAAACCCGGCGGAGTTTGTCGGGCGCACGGCGGAGTTGCAGTTCCTGCTGACGCGACTGCGGTCGCTGCAAAGCTGTTCGGTCGTCGGCGAGCGGCGCATCGGCAAGTCTTCGTTGCTCTATCACCTGCACCAGACAGGCGCGGCCCGGTTGAATGAAGAGTTGGGCGAGCCGAGTTACCGGTTTGTTTACGTCGAACTGGCCGATGCCGCCGCGCAAACCGTCGTAGATTTTTTACGCACCGTACTCGACGCGGTGCAATGCCCTACTGATGCGATCAGGGACGACAACAAGTCGAGTCGCAACCTGACGGCCTTCGATCAGGCGATCAAGGCGCGAGCTGAAGCGGGCGAGCGCCTCGTGCTGTGTCTGGATGAATTCGAAGCTCTGTTTGAGAATCCGGCGGAATTCAACAATGCGTTTTTCAATCACCTGCGCACGATGGTCAATCATCGGCGTCTGGCGCTGGTGACGACTTCGCAGCAGCCCTTAGAAAACTTAGAGACTTTGTCAGGAAAGAAGTCGTCACCGTTCTCTAACCTTTTTGCCGCTATTAAACTCGGCGACCTTACGGAAGAAGAATGCACACAGTTTTTGGCGCTGCATCATGAGCAAGTGAATTTCACAGAAGCTGAACTCAAATTCATTATTTCCTGGCTTGACCCGCATCCACTCAAGTTACAAATCCTTTGTGACCTGGTGTTGCAAAACCGATTACGTCAATGGAGAGACGATGTACTAAAAGATGAATTTGAAAAAATTTGCCGCCAATTTCTCGGCAGCAAATACGAGGTTAAAAACCTGCGTAAGGTTAAGAGCTATATCTCCATGGAATCTATTGGCAAAGTGTTAGCCAACCTCAAAGCTGCGAGAGACTTGTTCACAGGAAAGTAAGAATGCGGACCTCCCTTTTCCAGTTTCAGAAATGGTTTAAGTCATCGCTTTTGCCAAATCCTTACGTTGCAGGTGCGCCATTGCAATCGCGCGATTTCGGTTTACACAAAGGACGGCGCGACATTATTCGCGCTATTGAGAAGTACATTCTTGACACAAATCAACGACCTGCACTGATGCTTTATGGTCGCCGCCGCACGGGGAAAACATCTACGCTGCTAAACCTACCGCTTTTGATTAGCAGTCAATTCGAACCGGTTTACATAGACTGTCAGGACGCGAAATGGCACGAGAGCGATCAGGCGTTTTGTTACAACCTGGCGCGCGAGATCTTCGAGCGGCTGTTTCAAAGCGATGACGTGAAAGGCATTCGCCAACCG
>JAEUQP010000575.1 GCA_016789645.1 Acidobacteriota bacterium
CGCGGATCGGTCAATCGCAAGCTCAACGGTTCGTAGCTTACTTCGCCAGCCAGCAATTCCGAAAGCAGAAAATGGCGACAAGCAAACGGCGGAATCGCTCCCAGCGAAAGCCGCGTCACCAATCCGCGCGAACTGAACAATTCCAGCGAAGGATTGGCTTCCAATCCCTGATCGTCAATGTTGATGACGCCAATCAATTCATCAAACCGAACCGCCGTTTTGCTTTTGACGACGCGCGCTCCGGAGGCAATGTAATCGGTTGCCAAACCGCCGCGCTCTTTCGGTTTTTGATACAAGCGCGCCGAACGCAATCCGGGACGAAAATGCGTGAAGGCATAAGCGCCCCATTCGGCAATACGGACTTCGACTTTCAGCAGCGTGTGATTGGTGTCCGGTGAAACGGCGACGGCCAAACCGCCTGAAAAATTGTTTTGATCGAACGAAAGCTGGTTCAAATCCAACGCACAACTTTGATTTGCGCCCAATCGAATGACGCCGCGTTCGGTTTGCTGAGGCAAGGCCGCAGTCAGTTTTTTGTCTTCCAGCGCCGACCAGACCACTTCGCCTTTGCCGTCCACGGCAAAGGGATACAGCCACAACGATTCTTCGAGCGGCAATCCGGCTCCCAGATAAAACCGCGAATCAAACGTCAGATTGCCGATCTTTTTGTTGCGAAACAGCAGCGGCGTGTACAGCACATTTTTGGCTTTGAACTGGCCTTTGTCGTCAAACGGCGGAGCGGCGGGTCGTTGTTTGAACACGCTTTGGTGAATGGGATGTTCGACGCTGAACCGGTGTTGCGCGCTGCGGCGAATCATCAAATACCCAAAACTCTTTGCCGTTCCCTGCTCGTTGACGACGGCAATCAACCCATTTCGGTCGTTGGACGATTGGGGTTCGGGCGATGTTTTCGGCAAAGCCCAGGGCGCGGAAATGGCTTTGCCGAAATTCAAATCAAACAACAACGATGCATGCGGTTTGAGTTCGTACCGTTGTCCAGCAATGCGTTTGCCCAGCGAATCAAAAACGCTCAATTCTCCGGCGCTGCGATCGTTGTTTGGATTGAACAGGCTAAACACGCACTCATAAGCGCCGAGCGAAGGAAACGGCATCGAGTAAAAATAACTGTCGGCGTTCTGCCACTGCACAGGGTCTGGGTTGGCGTGGATGTTGTCGAAGGCGTTCGCCGTTCGCCAACGCACAAAGGCCGAACTGAACAAATCGCTGGCGTGCGGCATTGCAGCCTCAGTGATCGTAGGGCGCAAGCGAACTTTCAAACCGCCAAAAAACTGTTTGGCATCGCCAATCAACTCTCGAATCGGAATGACGGTTGTGCGCATCGCGGGAACGGTCATTCGCTTGGTCACGCCTTCTGAACCGACGATGCGCCCTGAAGCGTCATACAGATAAATTTCGTAATCGGTCGAAAATTTGCCGTCAGCGTGTCCGGCAATTCCGGCAAACGTGTCGGAGGTCAGAACAAGCTCGCAATCCACGCCAAGTTCCGTATCCACGACCACAAACGGCGCGGCAACTTCCAGCCAGCACCCCGCGGTTGAGGCTCGAAATGATTCGGCGTTGATGACTTTTGCAGGAAGAATAGCTCCGGCAAGCGAGCAGGAAATCGAGGCCAGAAAAATGCGACGGTCGAAAGAAGACATTGAATTGCGGTGTGAGCAGTCCGCCCATCAGAGTGGTGTACGGACTGCTCACACGAATTGAGGGTTAGAAGTTCAACCGGGCAACAATCTGAACCAGTCTTCCGCCCGGGTCTTGCGTGTTGCTTGTATCCTGAAACGCCGACGTCACCTGACCGAACAACTGATTGTTGTAATTGGTCAGGTTGGTGCTGGCCAGGAAGTTGATGTGGTTAAACGCATTCAGGAATTCACCGCGCAATTCGAAATTGACCCTTTCGGTGATTCTAAACCGTTTAACCGCGCTCATATCGAATCGAGTGAACATCGGGCCGGTGACATACAGGTTCTGCCGCGCGCAATCGCCCGTGACCACCTGAATGCAGTTTCGACTGTTGGCCGGAGCCAGATACCGACCGGTCGGAGCGCCTTGCGCGCCGTAACCGTCCGCCGAAGTGGCGCTGACGCTGAACGCTTTGATCGTGTTTTCCACGATGTCTTTCGGCAGGTGATAAACCACTTTCGCCGCATCGTCGAAATACAATCCAAACGATTTGCTAAATTCTTTCTCGGTCATGCCGACCAGATTGACGTTGCCGAAATCCTGGATGCGTCCACTTTGCACGCGTCCCGTGCCGTGGAATTCCCATCCGCCGATGAACTGATTGGCCAAATTGCCAATACCGCCCCAAAGAGCTTTGCCTTTTCCGAACGGCAGTTCGTAAACCCAATTCACCTTGAACGAATGCGCCACATAACCGGGCGTACCGGAATTGAGCGTGTTGACGCGCGGCGTACGGAACGAAAACCGCGACGAACTGAAGCCTTTGGCCCAAGCGTAGTTTGATTGCACCAACAACCCTGCGGCCAGACGGCGACGAAATTCCACCTGCAAGGAATCGTAGCGGGTGTATCCGCCGTTGCCAGTGAAAAACACACCGCCGCGCAAATCCGGGTTTGTCAGGAAAAAGTTTCGCGGCAATCCCGCATTCAATGCGTTGGTTCGACGATTGGCATCGCTGTGCAAACTTGCCGCAAACGTCAGCGGCGCCGGATTGTTCAATGCCAGCGGATTGACGAAGGTGTTGTTGGCGAACAGAGTCGAGGTATATCGCGCCTGATCTCCGGCTTGCGCCGCAGGAACTCCGCTGAAATACGCCAGCGCGATCGGCAACGGCGCCGTTCCGGTATTCGGCCCGAAGTAACGGAAGGTGGCGCCGCGTCCGGCCGCAATGTTCGCCTGCAAATTGGCTTGTGCCAGCTTGAATTCGTTGAGCATGCCATTTTCGATGATGTTCTGCTCAACACTGTTCAGGTCATATTCCGTCCAACCGCGCAGATTACGCGTGCCGACGTAACGAACCTCGATTGCCATATTCTTGCTGAGTTCGCGTTGAATGCCGAACGTCCACGATTGCGAATATGGAACCCTGAGATTGGGGTCGAAGATGTTGGCGTCGCCGGTAATCACCTCCGTCAATGGATAAACCGGCGTGGAAGCGAAGGAGGGCGGCCCCAACCGGCTGGTTTCTCGCAATAACACCGGCAATTGATTGATGGGGGCCAGATTGCCAATCGTCAGATTGCGGTCAGCGTTGATAGACGAACCCGGATTGGCCCCAAACGTACCCGAAAAATCGCCCAGTCCATTGCGGTTGTAAGCGATGGAATACCCCGCGCGCAGCACAGTTTGTCCGCCGTCGCCAATCAGGTTCTTCAGCCATCCGCTTTGCGCTCGCGGCGTCCAGGCAATGCCCAAGTTGGGCGCGAAGTTTTTGTAATCCGTGTTGTAAGCCTGATCGCCGGTTCGAAACGGAATGAATTGCGTGACCTGCCCCGTTTGCGTGCCGGGTTTGAACAGGTTGCCTGGTCCGGAAACTCCAAACAATCCATCTACTGTCACCGTCGAATACCCTTCATTCAATGCGGTGAAGGGTCCTTGCACTTCCCAGCGCAGCCCGTAGGTGAGTGTCAGATTTTGCCGCACCCGCCATGCATCCTGGGCGAAAATACCAAATTCCCGCTGCCGGCCACGGTTAACCGATTCTCCCAGGTAAACATATTGCCCTGTTTTCTCGTCCAGCACCGCGTTGGCGGCAATGGAGGTGACTCGCCCGGTCAACACGGCATAAATGTTCTGGGCAGCAGTCAGATTCGCCGCCGAAGCGCCGGGAAAATTCGCTGCGGAGAACATGTTGATGGCCGGGTCATTGGCATTGACGCCGAATCCAATGTTTGGCGCAAGCCCCGGACGGCTATGCAACGTCAAATTGAATTGCTGGAATTGACCGCCAAAACTCAGGCTGTGCGAACCACGCGTCCAGCTCAGGGTGTCGCTGAATTCGCGCAACAGCGGATTGCGACGGCTGGTGGCAAAGGTCGAAGTAGCGTTGCTGATGCCGGCAACGGTCAATCCACCCGTTCCCACCGCGGAACCAAACGTGAAACCGCCCTGATTGGCCAACGCTCCTTTATAGCTTTCCGCCGTAGCTTCCGGGTTAAAGCGTGAAGGTCCGCCGGACAATCCCGTGCGCGCTTCGTTGACCAATGTCGGAGACAGCGTCGAACGCACTGCCAACGATCCGGTGTAACGATCGCCAATTTGACTGCCCTGATTCGGGAATCCGGGAAACGCCGCATCACGACCATTCAGGAAATCCGGCGAAGAATTGAGTTTCTGGTAATTCCAGGTCAATTCCAGGTGATGTTTTTCCGTAAGGTTTACGTCAAAGCGCGTGGTCGGAAAGTAAGTGGTGTTATTGCCTGTCGCCACGTAGGCAAACCGTTCCAGATTGGGATCGGTCAAGGGCGTGATGCCGCCGCTGCTGGTCGAATTGCGAATGTCGGTCAACAACTTGGCAATGGTGGGATCAGGCGTGGCGGTTTGTCCGTTTCTGGCGGCCAGTTCAAACAGATTGACTTCCCGCACTTGTGTCTGGCCGCTGACTGTCACGTTGTACCGGAAAACGCCCGCCTGGGTTCGCGGATTGAAAATGGTGCGCGTGCGATTGGCCGCGTTGGGCAATCGGAATTCTTCGTAATTGACGAAGAAAAACGCTTTGTTGCGGCCATCGAAAGCCGCCGGGCCAAAAATTTTCTTCGGAAACAGAAAGGGCCCGCCGACGCGGAATCCATATTGATTGAGCAAAATGCGCGCCCGATCGGCTTTGCATTTTTCAGCGTCAAACGGTTGCGCTGTTGTGCCGCAGGGCAGCCTGGTGTCTTTATGAATCGGCGCGCCGTCGCGGTTGTTGAACCAGTAATTGGAATTCAGCACCGGATTGCGGTGGTATTCATAAATACTGCCGTTGAAATCATTGCCGCCCTGACGAGTGACGAATTTGATCTGGGTTGCGCCGCCTCCGCCGTTGTTGGCGCCGGGCGTTGCGGTGGAAACGGTCACTTCCTGAATGGCGTCCAAACGCGGAGCCACACGGGCAAAAAACCCATCCCCCGTTTTGTTGAAATTGTCCTGCACGTTGATGCCGTCGAGCGTGATGTTGATGGCGTTTTCCGGCAATCCGTTGATGGTGGCGTCGCGCGTCAACCCCGGCGCATCCACGCCCGGCAAAAAGACGATAAAGTTCAGCGCGTTGCGGGAATTGAGCGGCAGATTGATGATCTGGTTGACGTTCAATGTGGTGGAAATGTTTGCCGATTGCGTTTGCAGAATTTCCGCGCCGCCCTGCACGGTGACGGATTCATTGGCCGCGCCAACTTCCAGCGTAACATTCAGATTCGCAGGAACACCGGCGTCAATTTTGACATCCCGCACAATGACCTGTTTGAACCCGGGCGAGGAAATCACGACGACGTAAGTGCCTGCGCCCAATGACGGCACGGTATAACTGCCACTGCCGGAACTCGTCGCCCGGAATTCCGCACCCGTCGCAGTGTTTTTAACTTCGATGGTTGCGCCTGCCAACACGGCACCGTTGGGATCAGTGACCGTGCCGGACAGATTCGAAGTTACCTGCCCAAACACCGACATGCCGATCATCGCCATCCAGGCAACGACCGCCATCAGATTACTTGCTTTGTATTTCATAGCATTCCTCCTGAAACAAATGGGGTTGAGGGGGTCTGGCCTGACGCTTACCGTCATCAGACCAGAAATGACAAAGCCTGGTGCCAAAGATTGATTCGCTCAGCGAATGACAAAGCCTGGTGCCAAAGATTGATTCGCTCAGCGAAAGAAATCGGTCAATCAAAGAATCAAACAGAAAGTTCCTGTGACATTCCTGGCTGGAACTGATTTGTAGCTGGACGGACTCTCTTTTTTCTTGAGGATGACGGCGGCGTGGTAAAGCTTGTTCATCTGCCGTCGGTTGCAGATACGTCGAACCCACGGAAAAGGATGCGGGTTTCTGATTACGGAAAAAATAGAGAGGAGTCCAGCCCCAAAGCCAGACCCCTCTCCCGGATGAACCTAAACCTGCGTCTGGGTTTAGAAGTTGATACGACCGACCAATTGGATCAGACGTCCGCCCGGATCATTCGTGGTCGAAAGATCGCGGTAGGCTTGCGTCACCTGACCGAAAGTCGGCGTTCCGAAGCCACCAACCACGTTCGTGTCATTCGCCGGGTTGCCGACGATGAAGTTGATATGGTTGAAGGCGTTCAGGAATTCGGCGCGGAATTCGAAGTTCACGCGTTCGGTGATCTTCGTTTTCTTGACGATGCTCAGGTCGTACCGGTCAAAGCGTGGCCCGTACAGGATCAAGTTGGTCGAACCGCATTGTCCGGTGAAGGCTTCAATGCAATTGCCACGGCTGGCCGGAGCGATAAACCGTCCGGTCGGAGCGCCGAGAGTGCTGTAGCCGTCTGCAGTGGTCGGGCTGACGTTGAACGCACGACGCGTGTTGTCAATGATGTCCTGCGGCAGGAAGTACGCAATGCGTCCCGCGTCATCGAACCGCATCTTGACTTGCTTCTGCAGGTCTTGGCGGGTCATTCCAATCAGTTGCACGTTGCCGAGATTGAACGGAGTTCCGCTTTGCAGACGAGCCGCACCGTGGAATTCCCAACCGCCGATCATACGATCCACCGCTTTGCCGACATTGCCGCCCAAAAGCTGGCCGCGTCCGAACGGCAATTCGTAAATCCAGTTCACTTTGAAAGCGTGGGTGATGTTGAACGGCGTCACGGTCTTGCTCAACCTCATGTCGCGGAAGGTCGAGGGCTGTCCCGCAACCACCGAACTGCTGGCAAACGCATTGGTGAAGCCTTTGGCAAAGGTGTAATTGCCCTGCACCAACAAGCCTTTGGCCATACGGCGACGCAATTCAACCTGCAACGAATCGTATGCTGAACGACCGTTGTTTTCGATTGACCATCCGCCACCCAGTTTGCCGGGGTTGACGATGAAGAAGTTGGCAGGCATGCCCGCCGCAATGCCGTTGCCGCGGAACGTGGCGTTGCTGATGAAGTTGCTGGTGAACGTGCCCCACGAAGGCCCGTTCGCCGCCAGAGCGTTCACCAACGTGGCGTTGGCGAAGTTGGCATTGCCGTAATTGGCCGCCGTGGCCGCCGCCGAAGCCGGCTGTCCAGTCAGGAAGCCCAGGATGATCGGCAGCGGAGCCGTGCCGGTGTTTGGACCAGCGTAACGGAAGTTCGCGCCACGACCTTGGGCAATGTTGGCCTGCAAATTGGCCTGCGCTTGCCTGAACTCGTTCAGGAACCCGTTTTCAATCACGTTGGTTTCGTTCAGGTTGAACTGTTGCCACAGCTTGACGCCGCGGTTGCCGACATAACGCGCTTCAATCACGGTGTCGCGGTTGATTTCGCGCTGAATGCCGAAGCTCCAGGATTGGACGTACCCCAATTGCAAATTCGGGTTGAAGGCGTTGGCCGAATCAGTGATCGCTCCCTGACTCGGGTAAATCGGTTTGGTTTGGAACGTGGGAGGAGCCAGACGGCTCTTGTCGCGGAACAGCACCGGCAGCGTGCCCAGGTTGCCCAGCG
>JAEUQP010000576.1 GCA_016789645.1 Acidobacteriota bacterium
TCATTCGACGTGTGTCCATGCCGACTCATGATTCGCTGCTTCAACGCCCAAGGGTAATACGTGCAAGCGCGCAGCATTTCGGTTTCGTAATTGGCTTCGATAATCAGCAAATCGCAGCCCCGAAATCGCTCCGCCGCCAGATTGTTGATGTAACCCAGATCAACGGCGATTCCCATTTTGACGCCAGCGGATTCGACCGTAAATGCCATTGGGTCGGCGGCGTCGTGCGGAATCTTGAACGGGCTGAAGCGGAACGCCCCGATCTGGAAATCTTGCGAATCCCGGATGGCTTCGGCCTGACGAACGTGTTTGGCCTTGTCCGTCAGATTGCAGGCCTTGAGCGTCGCCGTCGAAACATACACCGGCACGTCAAGCTGTTTGCTAAGCATTCCCAGGCCGCGAGCGTGGTCGCCGTGTTCGTGGGTGATGACAATGGCGTCGAGTTGGGCCGGGTCTTCGCCGACAGATTGAATGCGGCGAATGGTTTCGCGAGCGCTCAGCCCGCAATCAATCAGGACGCGAGTCTCACCGGCGACCAACAGAGTCGCATTGCCGGAACTGCCACTGCCAAGAATGCAAACACGCATGGATGAATTTTGGGAACGAATGGGATGTGGAATTGAGCGCGCATCTTAGCAAACGCACTTCGCGAACGAAAACCAGCGAGATTGACGCCCTGCCAGGTTGGTTCAAATCATCTGCAGCGCCGTCCGAACGGTGTTGCAATGCGCCTCGACCGTGTCGTTGACGTCTTTGGCGTACCCTCCGCCCATCGTGGTGACGATCGGCAAATGGTGTTCGCGGCACGCGCCAATGACGAATTCGTCGCGTCGTTTCAACCCGTCAAGCGTCAGTTTCAACTTGCCCAGTCGGTCGCGTTCAAACGGGTCAACGCCCGCCTGGTAAAACACAAAATCGGGTTTGAAATTGTCCAGAATCTCGCCGACGTGTTGTCGCAAGATTGTCAGATAATCTTCGTCGCTGACGCCGTTGGGCAAATGAACGTCCCGGTGGCTTCGTTCTTTGCGGGCAGGGAAGTTTTTTTCGCCGTGAATCGAAAACGTGAACACGCGCGGATCGTTCTGAAAAATCGCCGCCGTGCCGTTGCCCTGATGCACGTCGCAATCAATCACGGCGATGCGTTCCGCCAACCCATCGCGTTGCAAGACGCGCGCGGCAATCGCAATGTCGTTCAGCACGCAATACCCTTCGCCGTGATCGGGATACGCGTGATGCGTTCCGCCTGCCAGATTCGAGGCCACGCCGTCTTTGAACGCGGCTTTGGCGGCCAGAATCGTCCCTTGCGTTGAAGCGCGCGACCGCCGCACCAGCGCTTCCGACCAGGGAAAGCCGATCCGCCGAACTTCGTGCGGAGTCAATTCGCCGCGCACGCAGCGAAACCAGTAATCTTCCGTATGAACCAGCAAAATATCTTCGTCGCTGGCCAGCGGCGGTTCGGTCAAATGCCAATGGGTGATGGCGCCTTCGGCCAGCAACCGGTCGCGCACCAGCCGATATTTCCCCATTGGGAACGGGTGCGCTTCAGGCAGCGGAACGGCGTAACGGTCAGAGTAACAAATTCGCATCGCCTGAAAATTCTATTCGTCTTTGATTGGAATCGGTTTTCGGGTTTCGTCCACGGCAACGTAAACGGCTTCGGCTTCCATGACGCGGACTATGTTGTCGCTGTCGCGATACCGCATGGCTTCGACAATGATGCTGACGGTGACGGACGTGCGCCCCACTTTGATCGTGCGCGTGTAAAAACTGACCACGTCGCCAACAAAAACCGGCGCGATGAATTCAATGCCGCGCATGGCGACGGTGACGAACAGTTTGTCGGCGTGTTTGCGTGCTTCGATACCACCGGCCAAATCCAATTGGCTCAGGATGACTCCGCCGAAAATGGTGCCACCGGGATTGGTATCGCGCGGCAACATGGAAACTCGAATGGCCAGGTCGCCAATGTCGCAAGGTTGATCTCTTCTGGGTTCATTCATAGGCGGCGTATCGTATCCCGCGGTGGCGCGATTTTCCAAACTGCGTCAAAATTCCGCCCATGCAAGACATTCAACCGCTCAAACACCGCGCACAGGAGTTTTTTTCCGGTTTACAGGATCAGATTTGCCAAGCGCTGGAAGAAGCTGACGGGCAGACGCGATTCCGCGAAGACAACTGGCAACGCGAAGGCGGCGGAGGCGGGCGTACTCGGGTCATCGAAAATGGAGCCGTCTTTGAAAAAGGCGGCGTCAATTTTTCCGCCGTCGCTGGCGTGTTGCCGGAAGAGTTTGCCGCCAAAATCGGTCAGGAAGTTCCCAATGCTACAGGCCGCGAATTTTTCGCCACAGGCATTTCGCTGGTGCTGCATCCGCGCAATCCGTACGTGCCGACCGTTCACGCCAATTTTCGGTATCTGGAAAAAGGCAACGCCGCATGGTTTGGCGGAGGCGCTGATTTGACGCCGTATTATCCGTTTCGCGAAGACGTGGTTCATTTTCATCAAACTTTGAAGACAGCTTGCGACCGGCACGGCGCGGAGTTATATCCGCGATTCAAGGCATGGTGCGACGAATACTTTTTCATTCGTCATCGCAACGAAACGCGCGGTGTGGGCGGCATCTTTTTCGATTACCTGGCGGACGAACCGGAAACGCGGTTTGCGTTCGTGCGCGATGTCGGCGAAGCATTTTTGCCCGCGTATTTGCCAATCATCGAAAAGCGCCGAAACAATTTATTTGGCGAACGCGAACGGCAATTTCAATTGATTCGCCGAGGCCGCTACGCTGAATTCAATCTGGTGTATGACCGGGGAACCGTCTTCGGTCTGGAAACGCGCGGCAGAACCGAATCCATCTTGATGTCGCTGCCGCCGCTGGCAAGCTGGGTGTACGATTACAAACCCGAACCCGGAACGCCGGAGTCCGAGGCTTGGGCGTATTTCACCGCACAAGATTGGCTGAGATAAATCACAGGGAAGGCCTGGAAACATGATGAACAAGATTTCTTCAGGATTTGCAGGAGTGAAAGATACGGCTTTGCTGACTGTTGCCTGGCAATCTTCCTGTTCATCCTGAAAAGAATCCCGTAAATCCTGTTTTGACAGGCGATCCGGATGCTTTGTGTCCTAACGCAAAACGTAGGAAGAAATTTGTGACGACAAAAGCGACGACAAGTTTGATCGAACATCTGTTCCGGGAACACGAACGGTTTTTGTGGGGCATCTGTTATCGCATGACCGGCAACGCCGCGGACGCCGACGACCTGGTGCAGGAAACGTTTGTCCGCGCGATCAACAGTCCTCCGGCAAGACTCGATGAGCCGTTGCGTCCGTGGCTGGTACAAGTGGCGATCAATCTCTGTCGCGATTTGCTGCGTCGCAGAAAACGTCAGGTTTACGAAGGCATCTGGCTGCCTTCACCGATTGAAACTGAGTCGAATGATTTTGACGATCAATTGGCGGTTGCGACCAATGACAATCCCGGCGCGCGGTATGATTTGCTGGAAAGCGTTTCGTTTGCCTTTTTGTTGGCGCTTGAAGCGTTGACGCCGTCTCAGCGTGCGGTGTTGCTGCTGCGCGATGTGTTCGATTATTCGGTCGCTGAAACTGCCGGTGCATTGGCCATGTCTGAACCGAACGTCAAAACGACGTTGCATCGCGCGCGGCGGGCAATGAGCGAATACGACCGTTCGCGCCAGATTCCGACGGCGGAATTGCAACAGCGAACCCGGCAAACCATGGAAACGTTTCTTCGCCTGCTGACCAGCAACGATGTCGCTGGAATCGAAAATTTGCTGGCTCGCGACGTGCGGCAATTGAGCGATGGCGGCGGAGAGTTCATCACGGCGCGCGTTCCAGTCATCGGACGCGAAAAAGTCGCGCTGTTTAATTTGCGCATCGCCCGGCTGGCCAAGCTGACAGACGTGCAGTTCGGTTGGCGGATGTTGAATGGTTTACCTGCGCTGGTGGTGGAGTATCCACAAGCTCCGCCGCAATACGCCAAACGGATCGTGATGCTTTGCGAATTGGATGGGGAAGGCCGAATCAAACGCATCCACAATGTTTCAGCGACACGCAAATTGTCCGCCGTTCGTCCTATAGACTGACTTCGTTTGATAGGCTATCTTTTTCAGGCTGAATTCCGAATTCCAACAGGAGAAAACCCAAAACGATCATGGTTGTCCGCAACGGTCACGAACCGCAGTCAAATGTGCGTTTTGATTGGACTGTCGAAGAAATCGAGACGATTTACAATCTTCCGTTTCCCGAGCTCGTTTATCGAGCACAAACGATCCATCGTCGTCATCACAACCCGGAAGAAGTTCAAGGCTGCACGCTGCTGAGCATCAAAACCGGCGGCTGTCCTGAAGATTGCGCGTATTGTCCGCAGTCGGCTCATTATCAAACCGGTGTGAATCGTCACGCGCTGCTCGATGTCGAAGAGGCATTGGCTTCGGCTGCGAAAGCCAAAGAACAGGGCGCAACGCGGTTTTGCATGGGCGCTGCCTGGCGTGACGCTCCCAAAGGCGAAGAATTCAGCTCTGTGCTGAGCATGGTTCGTGGCGTTCGCGCGTTGGGGCTGGAAGCCTGCTGCACGTTGGGAATGTTGACCGCTGAGCAGGCCAATTCGTTGGCCGAAGCCGGATTGACAGCTTACAACCACAATCTGGACACTTCGCCGGAATTTTACGGCGAAATCATTTCTACACGCACTTATGATGAGCGGTTGGCGACGTTGGAACATGTTCGTCAGGCGGGCGTGACCGTGTGTTGTGGCGGCATCATTGGAATGGGCGAAACGCGCACTGATCGGTACGGATTGTTGAAACAGTTGGCGAATCAAAATCCACATCCTGAAAGCGTGCCGATCAACATGCTGGTGCGCGTCGCCGGGACTCCGCTGGCCGATCAATCGGATTTGGCCGAAATCGGCGCCTTGGAAATGGCTCGGATGATCGCCACCGCGCGCATCCTGATGCCGACCTCTATGGTGCGATTGAGCGCAGGCCGCTTGTCTTTGTCTGACGAAGCTCAGGCCTTGTGTTTTCTGGCTGGAGCGAATTCGATTTTTATGGGCGAACGGTTGCTGACCACACCTAATCCTGAAATGGATCGTGACCAGCGATTGCTCGACAGCTTGGGAATGCGGTTGCGGGCCTAGGGCGATTGCTACAGCCACCGCACACTGTTCTGAATTCCAAGCTCGCCATTCGCCCCCAAGTTTCAAGTCAATCGTTCACGCCTGACTGTTTCTTTTCCAGATAAAACCCGAATACTTCGCTGTGACGAAGTTTCCATGATCATTCAACCGGGAGATTTTGAATGCAGGATAAAAACTCGCCGCCCGTACGATTTGTGCAGATCGAACCGCTGAAAAAAACAGTGTCGGATTCGGTCGAATTGCCATTGCCGACGCTGACCGAAGGCCAGATTTTTCGAATGAAGACTTACATCGGATTTCGCAAGATCACCGGTTTGTTTTACAACAAACACTCCTGGGGAGCGACACGGCGATGGCTCTATTCCAATTTTTTGCCGGACAAGGTGCTGCATCGCTGGAAACCGTATCAACGCGGCGGCTGCAACCGATGCGGGCTTTGCTGCAAAATCGTTTTTCGCTGCCCTTTCTTTTACGAAAAAGGCGAAACGACCGCTTGTTTGATTTACACGTCGGAAAAACATTTTCCGGCGGCTTGTGTTGCGTTCCCGTTCGATCCGTATGATCTGGCCGAAGTTCAGCGAGAAGTCGCTCCTGCTCCTTGCCCGTTTCATTACGAAGGGCAACCCGAACATCCAACGACGTGGGCTGCGCTCAAGGCGGAATTGCGCGCCCAATGGATCAGCGGCGTGAACAAGCTGAAGGAAGTCTTTGATTGATGGAAAGCCGATTGTCCGAGTCAAAATATGAAAGTTTGCAAAAGCGCGGAGTCGGATCGCCTTTTGCTGAATTGTTGGGGGTTGAACCGGTTGAACAGGAGTCGGGGCGCGTTGTGTTGCGATTGCCCTTTTCGGAAACCCTGTTGCAATCGCTGGGTCGGGTTCACGGCGGAGCGATTTTCAGTCTGGCCGATCATGCTTCAGGGTGGGCGGCGTATTCCACGCTCGAAACCAACGAACGCTGCGCGACGCTCGAAATGAAGATCAATTACATTGCCGCGCTTCATAACGAAGATTGTCTGGCCGATTCGCGCGTTATCCATCGTGGCCGCACCAGCATCGTCATCGAAACCGACATCAAAACCGATGCTGGCCGGTTGATCGCCAAAACTCTGGCGACGTTTATTGTGCTGAAAGTTTCCGATTGAACCTCGGCCACCGAACTTTTTCTCTTTCTCGCTACTCACCGCACCATATCGTTTATGTCTTCCCACCGATTGGTATGAGCAAACCAAAGTTGCTCGTGCTCTAATTGCCCTTACCGTTTGGCGCGCCAAAAGCTCAACCCTTGTTCAATCAACGCTTTAGCTGGAATTCGCTGGATGGCTTTTCGCTCTGGCACAAGCCTTGTTATAGCTTCAGGCGTAAAAGGTGGATGGGGTCAGCAGGAGAAACGTAGAGGGAGAGTTAGCGAAACGCCGTCACAGAAAGCGGCATAGATTTCGTCCCCAACCACCGCAAGTTCTTTACAAGATCGGCGCGCCAAGGAGAGCAAGGGGGTATTTCGGAGCCGCAGACGGTCTGCGTGACTTTGAAATTTTCCGAAAGCGCGTCCGTAATTTTTCCCGACAACCAACTCGCAGGTTGATGTGGGAAATAAGCGCCGTGCGGCAAATGTAAAGGGGGCTGAAAGGATCGTCTTTCAGCGTTTGTCGCACGGCGTTTTGCGTTTTAGTCTCTGCTTCAATTCAGCCTGTTTCCCTGGAATCAGAGGCTTCACTCCACGTTTAATGCAAAAAAATGAATTTCATCCGAAAATTCATAGCCAGTTACAAGCTCACAATGTTTGTCAGACACTTTTGTCGGTTCTTGTTTTAGTCATAAATCGTTTTGTGTTCATAGAGTTATCAGTACAAAAAGTCTTGATGACGACCAACAAGGATGATTCCCGGATACCGGAATAGCTCTTGCCTTTTGAACAACTTCCAAATTATCTTTTGTTCGTTATTTTCTTAACGCACCTCAACGTAATTGCCGGATTTAACTGAAGCTTTCGGATTTCCCTTCTGATTCAGAGTTGAGTTGTTTTCTTCAACCATCTGCTGAATTTGGCAATCAAGTTAAATCTGGCGTGACGCTTTAAGAATCATCCACCAATCAAAACGTTCAATCAGGAGGATCTCAAATGAGACACAAGTCTTTCCGAAGTATAGGCTGGCTGTTGGCGAGTCTGATGTTTCTCATCGCATCAGTAACTGTTGCCAGTGCCCAAACCGGCACGTCCACCCTCAGGGGGACGGTTGCCGATGTCCAGGGTCAGGTGGTAGCTGGCGCGACAGTGACGATCAAAAACGATGCGAAAAACTTTTCGCGCACGACGACCACCGAAGGCAATGGCATCTACACGTTCACCGCCATTCCACCTGGTGTTTATGTTCTGGAAGTCGAAGCAAAAGGGTTCAAAAAATCTGTTTCAACCGATGTGAAAACCCTGGTTGACACTCCGTCAACGCTTAACGTGACGCTGGAAGTCGGCTCGGTCACCGAAGTGGTTTCAGTCACCGCCAGCAGCGAGGTGACGGTCAACACTCAGGATGCTTCACTTGGCAACGTGATTGCCAATCAGCAGATCATTCAATTGCCGTTGCCAGACCGCAACCCGGCAGTTCTGTTGACGCTTCAAGCCGGTGTGACTCGTGAAGGATATGTGGCAGGCGCTCGCAGCGACCAGTCGAACATCACGCTGGACGGCGTGGATATCAACGAAGCCCAGTCGAATTCCTTGTCCGCGCCGGTTCTACGTTTGAACTCTGAAGCCATTGAAGAATTCCGCGTTACCACATCGAACGCCAACGCCAATCAGGGACGTTCCGCGGGGGCGCAGATTTCGCTGGTGACCAAAGCCGGAACTAACAATTTCCACGGCGCAGCGTTTTACGGCAACCGAAATGACTTTTTCGGCGCGAATGATTTCTTCAATAACCGAACTCCTGACCCTGAAAGACCTCGCCTAGCGGACGGAAGTCTTCAATCGGTCAAAAGACCTGTCAGAAGACGCCACTTTTACGGTGGCGGAATTGGTGGCCCGATTGTTCCGAATAAACTGTTTTTCTTTTACAGCTATGAAGGATTGCAGGAACAACGAGGCGTTCCCGTCACTCGCACCGTGCCATTGGCCACGTTGGGGCAGGGAATTGTTCGGTACCGTGATGGAAGCACGGGCGCAATTTCCCAGATCACTGCTGCACAGATCGCCACGATCTTCCCGAATGCCGGAACCAATCCGGCAGCAATCGCTGCTCTCGGAGCCGCCGCTGCCAAATATCCGGCTAACGATTTCAATGCTGGTGACAGCGCGCCCGGCAGATTGCTGAACACCGCCGGTTACCGATTCAATGCACCTGTCACCGAAGACCGCAATTCGCACATCCTGCGGTTGGATTTCAATCTGGCCGAAAAACATCAGATTTTTGCCCGCGGCAATTACATCTGGGACAATCTCGGAAACGTGCAGAATTTCCCGGATACTCCGCAACCTTCGACCTGGAGCCACCCGACCGGTTTGATGGTTGGCCACACCTGGACGATCAACAACAGTTTGGTGAACAACTTCCGTTTCGGGCAAACACGTGACGCGTTCAGTGTGCAGGGTGATTCCGGCGCCAACGCCATCTCGTTCCGTTTCATTTTCAGCCCGTTCCTGTTCTCGCGCACATTGAATCGCACGACTCCGGTTTATAACTACACCGATGACCTGTCGTGGAATAAAGGTTCGCACACCTTTGGATTTGGTACGAACATCCGCGTCATCCGCAATCAACGTGAATCGTTCGCCAACTCGTTTGATAACGCCATCACCAACCCGTCGTTCTATCCGGGCGGCGGAACTTCGATCACCTCGCCGATTCTGGCTGCCGGGTTCAACATTGCCGGTGCAGACATTTCCAACGTCCAGAATGCAGTGACTGCCGTGATTGGACGTTTCAGCCAGTTCGCGGCCAACTTCATTTTCAACAAAGACGGTTCGCTGACGTCCGCCGGTTCGCCCAGCGCGCGCACCTTCGCCACGGAAGAATATGATCTGTATGCGCAGGATACCTGGAAGGTTCGTCCGAATCTGACGGTGACGTATGGATTGCGTTACGGCATCAGCAAACCCGTGTATGAAAAATTCGGATTTGAAGTGAAGCCGAATATCAGCTTGGGCGAATATTTCAACCGCCGTATTGCTGGAATGAATGCTGGCAGACCGTACAACGAACTGATTTCGCTGGATTTGTCTGGCCCTGCCAACGGCAAGAGCGGCGCTTATCAGTACGACAAGAACAACTTCCAACCGCGCGTTTCGGCGTCGTGGTCGCCGGATTTCAAATCCGGATTCCTGCATAAGATGTTTGGCGACGCAGGCAAATCGGTCTTCCGTGGCGGGTTTGCGATGTTCAACGATTATTACGGCCAGGCATTGGCTGTGGCGTTTGACCTGAACAACACGGTCGGTTTTTCGTCCAGTTCTGTGACCGCTGCCAATACGTTTAACCTGACCAGCAACCCCGGCCCGCTTTTCACTGGTTATGGCCAGCAGGTTCGCGGTTTGCCAGGCGTCGTGGTACCGGGCAATATCTCGTTCCCGCGCACGCCCAGAACTCGCCTTTATCCCGGCAACATCGAAGGCAGTTTGGATGATTCGATCATCGCTCCGACGCATTACAACTGGAACTTCACCTTCGAACGTGAGCTTTCGACCGGCACGATCATCCAACTCTCTTACATTGGCCGCAAAGCCAGAAAGCTGCTGGCTTCGCGCGACATCGCGTCCGTCAACAACCTGGTTGATCCCAAGTCAGGTGTGGATTGGTACGGTGCAGCCGGTTTGCTGGAAACGCTGAGATCGCGTGGTACGTCAGTTTCTGCGATTCAGCAAATTCCATACTTTGCCAATTTGTTCCCGGCGAATTTGGCAGACCT
>JAEUQP010000597.1 GCA_016789645.1 Acidobacteriota bacterium
TCACCAAACCGTCACGACATTTGATAACGCACGGATTTTCGTATCGGCGGTGACCAATGACAGGTTAAGAAGGAGAGCCGTTGCTGCAATAATGCGGTCGGGCATATCAGGAACGGGCAAACGAGGAATCTGTCTCAGAGAGTCAGAAACTCTTCGGTCAATCGGGATAACTTCAAGAATTGGGTGCGGATGATCAATTTCAGCCAACACTGCTGGCAGCACCGTTGGTTTGATCTTCCCCTTTTCGGTCAGGTACTGCATTTCAATCAAACTGATTGCCGAAAGGAAAATTCGTTGTGTTGGATCATTGGCGGCGGCATCCATTGCGGATGTCGCCGCCAAAGTCAGATCCGTTGGCGAATCAACATACCAAATAATGGCATGTGTATCGGCAACCACGCTCATTCTTTACTCTCCACATCTTCGCCCCACACCTCGCGTCGCGCTTCTTTCAAATCAGCCAACGTGAGTTTTGGGCCTGGTCCGGCAGTTACGCCCTTGAGCCTGTGTGAGCGCAAAGCCGCCGAGTTGAGAGTGCGTTTTTCCAACGCCTCGACCATTGCCAGCGCTTCTTGTTGTTGCTCCAACGGCAATGACGCGACTTTGGCGCTGACCTGTTCAACCAGATTGAGTTCCATAATGCCTCCTCAAAAAAAGCTATTCCGCCAGCAGCATCTTGGCAATGGTCTGTTTCTGCATGTTCGACGTGCCTTCGTAAATCTGGCCGATCTTGCAATCGCGGAAGTATTTTTCGACCGGATAATCTTTGACGTACCCGTATCCGCCGTACAGGTTCACCGCCAGCGAAGCCACTGCTTCGGCGACTTCCGAAGAGAAAAGTTTGGCCATTGCGGCTTGTTTGATGAACGGCTGTTTGGCATCTTTCAGTCGGGCGGCGTTGTAGACCATCAAGCGGGCGGCTTCGATCTGGACAGCCATTTCCGCCAGTTGGAATTGCACGCCCTGGTTTTCGCAAATGGCCTGGCCGAATTGTTTGCGCTCTTTGGTGTACCCGAGCGCAGCTTCGTACGCAGCCTGCGCCAGCCCCAGCATTTGCGCGCCGATGCCGATGCGGCCTTCGTTCAGGGTTTCAATCGCGATTTTGTACCCTTTGCCGACTTCGCCGAGCACGTTTTCTTTCGGCACTTTGCAGTTATCGAACAGAAGTTCGCAGGTGGAAGAAGCACGAATGCCGAGCTTGTCTTCTTTCTTGCCGACGGTGAAGCCTTCAAAGCCTTTTTCGACGACGAACGCCGTGATGCCTTTGTAGCCTTTCGACGGATCGAGATTGGCGAAGACAATGAAAATACCCGCTTCGTTGCCGTTGGTGATCCACATCTTGCGACCGTTAATCAGGTAATGGTCGCCTTTGTCTTCGGCGCGGGTTTGCAGCGCGAACGCGTCGGAACCGGAACCGGCTTCGCTCAGGCAGTACGCGCCGACGGTGTCCGTCGCCAATCGCGTGATGTATTTTTTCTTTAACGCGTCGTTGCCGTAATTCAAAAACGCATTGATGGTCAGCGTGTTGTTCACGTCCACCATGACGCTCAAACTGGCGTCCACGCGCGCGAGTTCTTCAATCGCCAGACAGGCCATAAAAAACGATCCGCCCGAACCGCCGTATTCTTCGCCGGGTTCGATGCCCATCAAACCCAGCTCGAAACATTTGGCGATGATTTCCGGGCGCATCTTTTGTTTTTCGTCCATTTCGCGAACGTACGGTTTGACTTCGGCTTCGGCGAATTCGCGTACGCTGGCGGCAAACAGCCGCTCTTCTTCGGACAAAACCGTTAAGGGTTGAGCCACTTCCGGCTCCATTGCTTGTTGTGCTTGTGCCATAAAATATCTCCTCTGCTTGGGCGCAACTGCTTTGATGATTGCGCGATAAATGAATTGATTTTCTTTTGAAACAGTTTGGATGACTCCGCAAGCATCTTACTCAACGAAACCGATCTTTGCCAACTTTCGGCTGGTCGTTATAATCGGCGTCGTTCAACTGACAAGCTTTCTTTCTTCACTTATGACTCAACCTCAAACTCTCTTCGAACAAATTGGCGGCGAAACGGTCATTCGCCGACTGGTAGACCGGTTTTACGATTTGATGGATTCGCAGCCGGAAGCCGCGGGCATTCGCGCATTACATCCGGCTGACCTGGCCGAATCGCGGAACAAACTGTACTGGTTTCTGGTGGGTTGGTCAGGCGGGCCGCCAATGTACATCGAACGCTTTGGCCACCCACGGTTGCGCGCACGGCATCTTCCCTTCCCCATCGGCGAATCGGAGCGCGATCAATGGCTCTGGTGTATGAACCAGGCATTGGAAGAAACCATCACCGATGGATTGGCGCGGACTCAATTGTCGCGCAATTTCATGCAGCTTGCCGACTTCATGCGCAACAAGGCCGGTTAGCTCTGTGCAGCCAGAAATGACAGTGCCATAATGCGGCTCATCAATGTTCGTTCTGAGCATTGCTGCAAACTTCCATTCGTTTTAGGAGAACTGTCATTTATGAGCGCCGACAACAAAGCTTCGACTTCCGATACCGTTCAAAAGCACAAAGATTTTCTCTTTCCCGCCGTCACCATGTATTACCATGAGCCGATTGCGCTGGATCACGGCGCAGGCATGCACGTCTGGGATGACGCTGGCAATAAATACCTGGATTGTTTTGGCGGTGTGCTGACCACCAGCCTGGGACACGCGCATCCGCAAGTCACCGAAGCCGTCGTAGATCAGGTCAAAAAGCTGACGCATACTTCGACGCTCTATGCCAACGCGCCGCAATCGCAACTGGCCGCCAAGCTGGCCGAAATCACTCCGGGTCGGCTGGAAAAATCCTTCTTTACCAACAGCGGAACCGAAGCTGATGAAACCGCGACGCAAGCCGCCAAGCTGTACACCGGTCGGCAGGAAATCATCACGCTTCGCCACAGTTACAGCGGGCGTTCGGCGGCGGCGCAAAGCGCGGGCGGTCATCGCAGTTGGAAAGTTTTGCCCACGCAAGTCGCAGGCTATTACCACGCGCCCGCGCCGTACTGTTACCGCTGCCCGTTCAAACTGACGTATCCGGAATGCGATCTGGCCTGCGCCAAAGACCTGAAAGAACTGATTGAAACGGCCACTTCGGGCAACATCGC
>JAEUQP010000671.1 GCA_016789645.1 Acidobacteriota bacterium
ATCGAAGACGCCCTGAGCCGAAACGATGTGGACGCCGTGTTGATCGGTTCTCCGGATCATCTGCATCTTTCGCAAACGCTCACCTGCCTGAAAGCCGGAAAGCACGTGTACCTGGAAAAACCGACTTCGCACAATTTTGAAGAAGGCGCGAAGTTCATTGCCGCCGCCAGGCAATTCAAAAACGTCGTTATCCAAACCGGCACGCAACAACGCAGCGGAGCGCATTACGCTCGCGCCAAAGAAGAGATTTTTGACAAAGGCAAACTCGGCAAAGTCGTTTTCGCGCGCGCCATCTGGCATGACTTTCCGTGGCAGCGGCGCAAGATCGAACCGCAGCCGAAACCGGCGGGGCTGGACTGGGAACGCTTTCTGGGGCCAGCGCCGAAAGTGGCTTACGACTGGATTCGCTACGATTCGTGGCGGTATTTTCCGGATTACGGCGGAGGTTTGCTGGCGGACATCCTGACGCATTGGGCGGACGTGGCGCAGTGGATGATGAATGAATCGCGTCCGTTGAATGCAGTGGCGACCGGCGGCATTTACCAGATGAACGATGGCCGCGTGAATCCCGACACGGTCAATGCTGTTCTGCAATACGCGGGCGGCAAAAACGGTAACTGGAATCTGACCTTTGAATCTTCGGTGCTGCCGATTCGTAACGAACGTCCGGGCGTGTTTTTCCAGGGCACAGAAGGTTCGCTGGAAATCACTCGCGCCGACTATGTCTTCACGCCGCTGAAAGGCGATGCGCAAGTCGTCAAAGCCGAAGGCAATCTGGAAGTGGCGCACGCCGCAAACTTCATCGAAGCTGTAAAAACTGGCAAACGTCCGAGCGCCGATATTCAAACCGGCATCGAAGCTTGTAACCCTGTACATCTGGCGAAGGCGGCTTATTGGAAGAAACGCCGGATGAAATTCGATCCTTCAGGCATGAAGATTGTCGAGGATGTCTAAACTCAAGCAATTAGCGAGGTGGCAACACTGGTTTGAAGATGGCTTCTAGTTGGCGCTCGATGCGGGAAAGCCGTTCGCCAATGGAATCAATTTTCTGGTCGAGTCGTCGGACCTCAGAGCGCAGTTCGTTTTGCAAGCCGTCAAAGCGCGAATCGAATCGTTTTTCCATTTGCTCAAGAAGTTTTTCAGTCGCGCGCTGGTTGAGCCAGGACGCGGCAAAAATGGCGAAGACCAGCGTAACGACAGCGACAACGGCAGAGATGATGGCAATGGTTGTATTCATAACAGCGGGGATTCTAGCCGATGCTGGGTGAGTTCAAAAGAGTAAGGATAATGATTGTGATTCGTTCAGAGCAACCAGAAGACATTGCCGTCATTCACCAGATCAATGTTCAGGCGTTTACTCAAGAATCCGGAAGCCAAGCGGAAGCGAATCTGGCGGAAGCAAATCTGGTGGATGCGTTGCGGCGAAACGGCAAAGCCAAGATTTCACTGGTTGCCGAAGACAATGGACGTGTCATTGGTCACATCCTGTTCAGTGAAGTCACGCTGGAAGGTCAACTGACAGGGATTGGACTGGCTCCGATGGCGGTTTCACCCGAACGACAGAACGAAGGCATTGGCTCCAGACTGGTCGAAGAAGGTTTGAAGCATTGCCGCAAAGCCGGATATCCGTTTGCGGTTGTGTTGGGACATTCGGAATTTTATCCGCGTTTCGGATTTGTTCCGGCCAGCCGGTACGGCGTCAAAAGCGAATACGACGTGCGCGATGAAGTGTTTATGGCAATGGAATTACAAGAAGGTTCGTTGGCGGGTTTTGCTGGGATCATCAAATATCAACCCGAATTCAACGAAGTCTGAATCGGCAATCTGCAATGCTGATTCGGTATCCAACCACATCT
>JAEUQP010000673.1 GCA_016789645.1 Acidobacteriota bacterium
CACAGATCAAGCCTGCGCCGCATTGGTCAAAGACTTGAAACAGCGCGGCATGCTCAAAGACACGCTGGTCATCTGGGGTGGCGAATTCGGACGCACGCCGATGGTGCAAGGCGGCAGCGACGGGCGCGATCATCATCCGAACGCGTTCACCATGTGGCTGGCTGGCGGCGGTTTCAAGCCGGGACTGACTTATGGCGAAAGCGACGAACTCGGTTTCAACGTCGTCAAAGACCGCGTTCACGTCCACGACCTGCACGCGACGTTGCTGCATCAACTCGGTTTCGATCACGAAAAACTGACCTACCGGTTTCAAGGCCGCGATTTCCGGCTAACGGATGTTCACGGTTTGGTGGTGGATAATCTACTGGCTTGAAGGTGAAGCAATGAAGCGATGGTTCGTGGTTCTATTGGTTTCGGCAACACTGGCGGGCATTGTTTTTTCGCAGCAAGCGTGGAAACCGAAACGTGCCGACGCCGTCCGCGTACTGATTGCCACGGGTGGCCACGATTACGACCCGGAGTTTTACAACGCCTTTGACGACGAAGCGATCAACGCCAAGGTGGATCCTCACCCTCGAGCGTACAGTTACGACATGCGCAAACGCGCCGACGTGCTGGTGATGTACGACACGGCGCAAACGCTGGAACCGGCCAAGCAAAAAAACTTGCGTGAATTCGTCGAAAGCGGCAAAGGCCTGGTGGTGATTCACCACGGCATTTGCACCAATGTCAATTGGCCATGGTGGTACGAAGAAGTCGTCGGCGGGCGATGGCTGTTTGAACCGGTCAACGGCAAAGTCGGCAGCTACAAACACGATGTGGATTTGACCGTTAAACCGGCCATGCAACATCCGATTTTGAACGGCATCGGAACGTTCAAGATTCACGACGAAACGTACAAAGACCTGTGGATTTCGCCAAAGGTCAAAGTGCTGTTGACAACAGACGATAAAACCAGCGACGGTCCCGTCGCCTGGATCAGCCCGTATGACAAAGCGCGCGTGGTGTACATTCAACTCGGCCACGACCGCCAAGCCAATATGAATCCCAACTGGCAACGATTGGTCAGAAACGCGATTCAATGGGCGGCGGGAAGATTGAATTGAACACGCAACCTGACAATTCAAGTTTCGAGATTCGACTTGCCCAACCATCGGACCTTCCTTTTCTCGCCGAGATCGAAACTGCCGCCAGTGAGTTATTTTCGCAATTTCCCGTTTTGGCGGATTTGCCCACCGATGCAACTCCGCTTGCCAGCTTTCAGTCGGCTCAGCGCAACCAACTGCTCTGGGTCGCGACATCGCAATCCGGCAAGCCCGTTGGATTTGCATTGGTGAAGCTGCTTGGCGATTCGGTTCACCTGGAAGAAATGGATGTGTTGCCGGAGTTCGGTCGTCGTGGCATTGGATCGAAACTGGTTCGGACAGTTTGCGAATGGACGCAAACCAGCGGAAAGCGAGCCGTCACGTTGACGACGTTCCGCGATGTTCCCTGGAACGCGCCGTTTTATCGGAAATTGGGATTCCGGATTTTAGAGCAGGATGAATGGACGCCGGAACTGCACCAACTGGTGGAACAAGAAGAGCGGCGTGGGTTGAAGCGCGAGCTACGTGTGGTGATGCGCTAC
>JAEUQP010000695.1 GCA_016789645.1 Acidobacteriota bacterium
GGCAAAGGCGTTTTTACCGACGATGGCTTTGTTCGGCTGGACTTGTACGCCGGTGATATTCGACAGCGTCTGACTGGAACGGTACAACTCTTCGGTGACGATGTCGTTGGCGTAAGGCATCAGGTCTTTGCGCACGCGCAAAGCCATGACGATTTCTTCCAGCGAAGCATTGCCCGCGCGTTCGCCAATGCCATTGATCGTGCATTCGATTTGCCGCGCCCCAGCGGCGACGGCGGCCAGTGAATTGGCCACGCCCAGCCCCAGGTCGTTGTGGCAATGCACGCTGATGACGGCTTTATCAATGTTGCGCACGCGCTGTTTCAGGGTGGTGATGATGTGATGGTATTCGCTGGGAATGGTGTACCCCACGGTGTCGGGAATGTTGACGACGGTCGCGCCTTCGTCAATCACGGCTTCAATCACCTGGCACAGATAATCCAGATCGGAGCGCGTGGCGTCTTCGGCAGAAAACTCCACGTCCTGGGTAAAGCTTTTAGCCAGCCGGACGGCCTGACGCGACATTTCCAGGACTTCTTCACGTGTCTTTTGCAGTTTGTATTGCAGATGAATGTCCGAAGTGGCGACGAAGGTGTGAATGCGCGGGCGGGCGGCATCGGCCAATGCTTCCCAGGCGCGTTCGATATCTTCACGTGTTGTGCGACAAAGACTGGCGATGATGGGACGGCGGCAAACTTTGGCAACTTCACGAATCGCGGCGAAATCATCGTCTGACGCAATGGCAAATCCGGCTTCAATCACATCCACGCCGAGCGCATCCAGTTGCTTGGCCATCCGCAGTTTTTCTTCCAAATTCATGCTGCAACCCGGCGACTGTTCGCCGTCGCGCAAAGTGGTATCAAAAATCGCTACTCGTTCACTCATCCTGTATTCTCCTGAAAACGTTTGGGTCTGAAAATTTTGAAGGGACACCCAAAAGTGTAGAAAAACATTGGACTTCTGCCCAATGGTTCGCGCATCATAGCACCGCATCCCCCAACCGTGAAGTTTATTATTTTTAGAACTACATAAATCTCAATTATAGCCAGTTGCCCTCAAAGGAGGATTGTGAACAGACTTAAAAGATGGTGGAGCACCGTCAGCGGCAAGCTAAAGCCGGAAGAGACTCAGCCAGACGACGTGACAGGGCGCGAATTGTGCAGGATGCTGCAACGTTGTCCGGTGTGTGGAGGAGAATTCGACGGCCATCTTTACGCTCATTTTGCCGTCACCGTTATGGCCGAAGAGCGAAATGGCCGCGTCAAAGAGTTTTTGCGCGCGTGTGAAGAACATCAATGGGAAACCGTGCAGGGGTTTCAAGAGTTTGACGCCCGCCGCGATGCAATGGTCGCGTATGCCATGCGGTGTCCCAACGGACGATTGGCGGCGCTGCTCGAACGAAGTCCGTCGGAAAATTACGAAGAAGATCGGCTGATTGCTTGCGATGTGCTGGATGAACCGACCAGCAAACGTTTGAGTGTTTTGGTGTCACCGGGCGATTGGCGTCGCATGCAATGATGACCTGCCCGCAGAATTGCTGAGAATCGAGAGGCTTCACTCCGCCTGATCTTTGCCCTGCCTGGCAACGAGCCTCTCAATCACTTCGTCATCCAATTTGACGCGCAAATCCCGCTGCGGAAATGGAATTTCGATCCCTGCGGTTTCCAGCGCCTGCAAAATGGCCATGACCATCTGACTTCTGACCACCGGATGCACTTGAATCGCCGTCCAGAACCGCAATTCAAACTGCAAGGCGCTGTCTCCAAACCCCGTAAACAAAACCTGAGGCGCCGGTTCAGACAAAATTTCCGGATTGGACTGCGCCACGTTCAACAACAATTCGATGACGTT
>JAEUQP010000696.1 GCA_016789645.1 Acidobacteriota bacterium
AACGTCATCGAATTGCACGGCACGACAGTGGAATGCGAATGCCTGACCTGTGGCGGTCGCATTTCGATGGACGAAGCCGTTGAACGAGTCGAGGAGGGCGACCTGGCTCCGGAATGCGAAATCTGTGGCGGCTTGCTGAAACCGGCGACAATTTCCTTCGGCCAATCCATGCCTGCGTTGGCCATGAAGCTGGCGGTCGAAGCCTGTCAGGATTGCGAAGTCTTCATCGTCGCAGGCTCTTCGCTGGTGGTCTATCCGGCGGCTTCGTTGCCGGAACTGGCCAAAGAGTCGGGAGCGGCGCTGGTCATCCTCAACCGCACGCCGACTCCGCTGGACGGCATCGCCGATCTGGTGATGAATGAAGAAATCGGAAAAGCATTGCCGAAATTGGTTGGATTAAAATAGCATTGGTTTCTGTTTCGCTTTATTTAGGGTTACTTTATGTCGCCAGCTATCACTGGATATTTTCGCCTGCGACAGCAGACAGCAGAGATGTCCACAGTGAAGCGCGACAGCGCGAAACTGTGAGTTCGCGAATTCCATTCACCAAAGCCTGCGAAGCAGGCGGCAGAAAGTAGCCCACAGTGAAGCGCGACAGCGCGAAACTGTGGGTTCGCGAATTCCATTTCACCAAAGCCTGCGAAGCAGGCGGCAGCAAGCAATTCGGCCACCCCTCCAAACCAAAATCAGAAGGAGTCTGTCATGGCTCATACCCATACGAGTTTGCTCTATCACATTGTGTTTGCCACCAAACATCGCCAGCCGGTGATAGAAGAACACTGGCGCGCGCAATTGCATCAATATCTCGGCGGCACGGTGCGTGGGCTTGAAGGCATTGCGCTCGAAGTAGGCGGCGTCGCTGACCACGTCCATTTGCTGGTCAGCCTGAATCAGAACCATTGCATCGCCGATTTCATGCGGGAATTGAAGGCGAGCACATCGAAATGGGTGAACCAATCCGGGTTCATTCCAACAAGATTTGAATGGCAGCGAGAGTATGCCGCGTTTTCGGTCACCCCATCGTTGAAGGAAACCGTCCGTCGGTACATCCAGCGCCAGGAAGAGCATCATCGAGAGCAGAATTTTGAAGAAGAATTCATTGCCCTGCTCAACGCGCACCAGATCGAATACGACCCGAAATATCTTTTTGATTGAACCCGCAACAAGGAAAATGCACGACCAGCGCGCAACGCGCGCGACAGAGAATGGTCCCGCGTAACAACACGGGGATGCCCGCAAAAGTTCTGCCGCCTGCTGCCGCAGGCTCGTGATTTTCGATGATTGCGTTCACCGGATTCTGCTTCGCTCCATCCGGTGCTACTCTCTGATGCCTGCTGTCGCAGGCTAAAACACTTTCGTCGCTTACTTTTCCAGCTTGCTGGTCAGGATGGAATTGAACAGCAGCGGCAAGGTCGCCAAACTTTGCGCGCGGTATTGCGGGCGGAATCCGAACATCACCACGCGGCCTTTGCCAATCCGGGCTTCGACCATGGCCGCTTTGCCGCGAATCAGTTTGTCGCCCAGAATCCAGCCGCTCAACAGCGGGTTTTGATCGTCCGGGTATTTGGCGATGACTTTGACCGTGGCCGGGTCGGTGACTTCAAACGCCGGGCTGTCTTCAAACCACGCGATGGAATCTTTTTCCAAGCCGAAGCTCAGATTCGACGACGCATCGAGCTGCGTCCGCAAAATCGAACCGGGACAATAAAACTCGCGCGCCGAAACGCCTTTCAACACGTTTCGCACCGGCACACCCAATCGCTCAATCGCCAATTCCGAAGCTTCGTTGAAGGTAATCAACGTGCCGCCTGCTTCGACAAATTC
>JAEUQP010000701.1 GCA_016789645.1 Acidobacteriota bacterium
GCGTGAACCTGTCCAATCGAAGCGGCAGCCAGCGGCTGGCGGTCGAATTCCATAAAAAGATGTTCGATGGGGTGACCAAGTTCGGATTCGATGATTTCAATTGCCTCTTCGGTATCGAACGGCGGAGCGTCATCCTGCAACCGGGCAAATTCCACCAGATATTCCGGCGGCAGCAAATCGGGACGTGTTGAAAGCAATTGGCCGAGTTTGATAAACGTCGCGCCGAGTTCTTCCAGCGCTCCGCGAATATGCTGAGGCGGCGTCAACAATTGACTGGCGGATGAATCGCCAAGCAGTTCCCGATGAAACGGCAGGAATCGTTCCAGGCCCAACAGACTGAGCAAAAACCCAAACCCATGCCGAGCCAGCGCTTCGGCAATCTGGCGATAACGATGAAGATGCGCTTCTTTGGCGCTGACGAGTAATGGCATGGTTGTGATCGGTTCTCCGGCGGCAGCTTAACAGTCGCCGGATTTGCAGGCAAAATGTCAGCGGTGAATTCAAAACGTCCCAACATTCCACACCCCAAACGGCTGCGGCTGAAATCGTTCCGCATTCCAGCCGGTCAGGCGTTCGCACGCACGGTTGGAGCGCCGCTGGTCGCAGGCAATCATGTTCGCCTGCTGAAAGACGCGCGCGAAAATTACCCCGCGTGGTTGGAAGCGATCCGCTCCGCCGAACGTTACATCCACTTTGAAAGCTACATCATCCACGAAGATGATCAAGGGCGAATGTTTGCCGAAGCCTTGGCCACCAAGGCTCGCGCCGGCGTCAAAGTCCGGTTGATTTATGACTGGGTGGGAGGATTGACAGCGACGTCCAATAAATTCTGGCGCGCGTTGAAAGCCGCCGGAGTTGAAGTGCGCTGTTTCAACCCTCCGCGTTTTGACAGTCCGTTGTCGTGGTTGGGGCGGGATCATCGCAAACTATTGACGGTGGATGATCGCATAGGGTTTGTCGCCGGATTGTGCGTCGGCCAGATGTGGGTCGGCGAACCGGAAAAAGGCATTGATCCCTGGCGCGACACCGGTGTTGAAATCGTCGGTCCGGCGGTTTCCCATCTGGAACAAGCCTTTGCGCAAACCTGGGCAGAATGCGGCGACCCGTTGCCTGAAACCGAATTGGTCATTGCGTCAGCTATTCCGTCCGTCGGAGAAACCTCTCTGCGGATTGTTGCCAGCGTGCCGAACACGGCGGGCATTTATCGGCTGGACCAGATGATTGCGGCTTCGGCCAAAGAAACCTTGTGGTTGACCGATGCCTATTTCGCGGGCACTTCGCCGTATGTGCAATCGCTGCGCGCGGCGGCGATGGATGGCGTGGATGTGCGTTTGCTGGTTCCGCAAGCGACCGATTTGCCGGTGATGCGAGCCATTTCGCGTTCCGGGTATCGCCCACTGCTCGAAGCAGGCGTGCGCGTTTACGAATGGAATGGCCCGATGATTCACGCCAAAACCGCTGTTGCCGATGGTCGCTGGGCGCGCGTTGGTTCGTCGAACCTGAATCTGGCAAGCTGGATCACCAACTGGGAATTGGACGTCGTTGTCGAAGACGCGCGATTCGGCGAACAAATGGAGCAGATGTTTTTGGACGATCTGGCCAATTCCACTGAAATTTTGCTGACGGCCAAGCGCAAAATTGCCAAACCCAAACGACCGCGCCGATTGCGCGCCAAACTCGACACCATCAGTTCGGGACGAACTGCCGCCGGAGCCGTTCGGATCGGTCATGCCGTCACTGCCGCCATTGCCAATCGCCGTATCTTAAGCCCCGCCGAAGCGCGGATTATGTTCAGCAGCGGAGTGTTGTTGCTGCTGTTTTCGATCATTGCGGTCTTTTGGCCACGAGTGATTTCGATCCCGCTGGCTGTTTTCGCCGTCTGGCTGGCGGTGTCTTTGTTCCTCAAAGCTGTCGAACTATACCGCGAAGGCAAACGCGAAGAATCCGCGATGCTTGAAGTTACCGATGCCAACCAGGAAACCTCGATTCAGCAAAATACCGAATAAGCTTTTATGCGGAAAATCAAACGATTTCGAGTTGCCACCTACAACATTCACAAATGTGTCGGCCTTGATCGCCGTTTGCGCCCCGAACGCATTGTCGAAGTGCTGCGCGAAATTGACGCCGACATCATCGCCTTGCAGGAAGTTCATTGCGTGCAAGGTCAGGAAGACCAGCACGATCAGGCGCATTTCATCGCGCACGAATTGGATTTGGATTTTCGGTTGGGAGAAAACCGGCAGTTGAAAGGTGGCGCGTATGGCAACGTCGTGCTCAGCCGGTTTCCGATGGTTGCCGCGCGCAATCACGACATCAGCGTCGCCGGACGAGAACAGCGCGGCTGTCTGCGCGTAGACATTGATCTGCACGGCGAACAACCTCTGCACATTTACAACGTGCATCTGGGAACGTCATTCACCGAACGCCGCCATCAAGCGCGAAAGCTGTTGCAAGATGATGTGCTGAAAAACGGCGACCACATTGGCCCACGTGTCCTGCTGGGGGATTTCAACGAATGGACGCGCGGCTTGACTTCGCGTTTGCTGGAAGATCACTTCCAGAGCGCCGATATCCGATTGCATCTTGGCCGCAAACGAACGTATCCCGGCTTCTTGCCATTCCTGCATCTGGATCACATTTACTTTGACGAAGCCTTGGAACTGGTCGAAGCCAAACTCCACCGCAGCCGTACGGCGCTGGTTGCGTCCGATCATTTACCCATCATCGCCGATTTCCGAGTGCAGCATTTTTAATTCAAAACTAAAAATGCTGCACTCGCTACCGGACTTGTTCTGCCAATCATTTACCCTTGGGGATGATTTGGCATCATTGAAAACCGCCGTGCAGGGCTATCCAATGTGTAGAAGACAACTCCGAAATTAACGCCCGCCCCCACTTCCAGCACTCTTGCTTTATTGAGCCAAACAGGGGGAACGCTCTCGCTCAGAAACCAACCGCCATTAAGCCAAGTGCTAGGCGGGTGATAAAACCCAGAATCTCCCCAACCAGTGAAAGTCCCATCTCTGAACAATGCCAGACTACTTCTTGTACCAGCAGACAATTCTTTGATCTGCTTGTTGAAGGGTTGTCTGAATCCTGTGAAGCCTCCTGAATAAAAAGATTCTTCATACACCACGTTGGCGGTAGGATTATTCATCAATGCCACAAAGTGATCATCACCAAATGCAATCGCGCCTTTTTCAGCCCTGACTCCAACGAGTTTCTTGGTCAAAATTGGAGCGGCCAATTCCGGATCCCATTGGTAGACGCTGCCGTCCGCGAGCAGAGCCAGACTAAGTTTAAATCCGGCTTCAAGATCAACAATCGGAAGAGGAAACGTTAGCGTATGAAAGGAACCAGCCAGATATTCATAAACTGTCGTGTCAGATGTTTGGACAAGCCAATGAAGATTGCCAGCCTCGATTGCCCCCGGCTCTGGTACCACGCCGGTAACCGGCATAGGCGGAATTTTCATCGGGTCCCCCCAAAACCGCACAGACCCATCTGCCAGCAGAGCCATGCTGTACCCTTGCCCAGCAGACATATCAATAACCACTTGGCCAAAATTTTGAGTGGCGATTGAATTAACAAAAGCATTCCCCCATCCTTTGATAGTCATTCGGTCTGACATCAGCGCAAGGGCATGCATATGACCGACAGCAATATCCACAACATAAGAGCCATTGATATCCGTTGGAACATTTAATATCGGGTCTGGGACTGCGCTCCCCCAAACCGCAATATATGTTTTCTTCATTCCGCCAACCTGGGCCTGACCTGAATAGCCGAAGAGCAATAAGCTGACGAATATTGAGAGCACAAGATACCTAATGATCGTTTTCATAACTTACCTCCAAAATTGAATGCACCAATTTATTAAATCCAGTCCCACTGCTTTCCAGCAGGAAATCGCCTTGGTTCAAACTTAAACCTGAGAAAACGGCCAACTTCCTTTTACGATTCGGGGTGAAATCAATGACACTGAATCAATGTCAAGCCAGCAGAAATATCCTGCAATTGATTCCAACCGATCACGGATCGTGAACTCCATCTGGCTCTCGCAAGCGATTATGGTATGTGAAAGAACATCAGCGGCTTTTCTCAGCGAGGAACGCTAATTCCCTGTTGTGAAATTGCGAGCCCCCCTTCCCCGAACATCTCTTGAGCAAGAGAAATGCCGTGAGCTTTCTGCGATTTTTACTGCTGAGTTTGTGTGATTGCGCCCTGGCAGTTGTGCGATATCCCTCGATTTAGGTAATTTGCCCCAGTGGAAGTCAGAAGGTTGAGGCGCGCGGGGCATTTTTCGTTCGCTTCACACTGGCGCGGTTCTTTGCTGTAATGCCTGCACTTATGAACGTACTCGTACTCAATTGCGGAAGCTCCAGTATCAAGTTTCAGATAATCGCTACGGACTTAGAGCAGATTGCGCAAAACGCGGATCAGCGATTGGCGCGCGGCATCATCGAACGCATCGGCGGCGAAGCCGTTTGTTCGCTCCAGGCCGAGGGTAAAGCCAAACAGCGTTCTACAGCGCAACTCCGCGACATTCGCGCAGCCGTGGACTTTATCATTCGCTGGGCTTGCACTCAGGAATCCGGCGTGGACGCAATCCAAAGCATTTCGGACATTCACGCCGTCGGTCATCGCGTCGTTCACGGCGGCGAACGTTTTCAACAATCCATGCTGATCAGCGACGAAGTGCTGCACGGCATTGACGATTGCATTGATCTTGCTCCTCTGCACAATCCCGCCAACATCCGAGGCATTCTGGCTACGCGTGAACTGCTTGGCGCGGGAATGCCGCAAGTCGCCGTGTTCGACACCGCATTTCATCAAACCTTGCCGGAACAGGCGTACCTGTATGCCTTGCCTTATCAGTTTTATCGTCGTTACAAAGTTCGCCGATATGGATTTCATGGCACTTCGCATCGTTACGTTGCTTACCGGTATCGCAATTTGCTCAACATACCGCGCGAACAGGTCAACATCATCACTCTGCATTTGGGCAATGGATGTTCCGCCACAGCCATTAAAGCGGGAGATTCAGTTGATACTTCGATGGGCATGACGCCGCTGGAAGGTTTGGTGATGGGCACGCGATCGGGCGACATTGACGCTTCGATCATTGATTTTCTGATGTCGAAAGAAGGATTGACCGCACAGGAAATCGAAGGCTTGCTGAACAAACAATCCGGCTTGCTGGGGATTTCCGGCTTGACCAATGACATGCGCGAATTGCTGGATGAAGCCCGCGAAAACAACGACCGCCGCGCGTTGTTGGCCATCGAACTGTTCTGTTATCGCGCCCGCAAATACATCGGCGCGTATCTGGCGGCAATGGGCGGAGCCGACGCCGTCATTTTCACCGGAGGCATCGGCGAAAACTCCGCCGAAATCCGCGCGCGGATTTGCCGGGGATTGGAATGGTCTGGCTTGCAACTGGTCGAAGCCGCCAATGCCTCAATGACCAACGGCAACGAAGGCCTCATCAGCGCCGCCGATTCGCGCCTGAAAGCCTACGTCATCCCGACCGACGAAGAATTGCTGATCGCACGCGACACCGTGCGTTGTGTAAACAAGGTTCAGCGGTAACTTTGCCACGATTGACTCATGCCAAGAGTGATCTAACGTGCCCTCGTTAAATTCACTTGGTAGGACATTGTACAAACCGAAGCCGCGCAAGCTGCTTTCGACTTACCTGGAGGAAGAAAATCCCATGCGCAAAATAGTTTTCTGTTTGGTTGTTTGCTTATTCGCTACTGTGGCCGTTCGCGCTCAGACTGTCGAAGGGGATTGGGAAGGAACGCTGAAGGCTGGGCAGCTTGAGTTTCGGCTGGCCATCCACATCAAGAAAGACGACAAGGGTGCGTTGAAAGCAACGCTCGACAGCGTGGATCAAGGGGCGACGGATATTCCGATTTCCTCCATCAGCTTCAGCGATGGCACGTTGAAATTCGCGCTGGACAGCATTCAGGCGACGTATGAAGGAAAGTTGGATGCTGTTCGGAACGTCATCAGCGGCAACTGGTCACAAGGCGGCGGATCGTTGCCGTTGGATTTTGCGCGTCCCAAAGCTCGCGCGGAGACGAAACCGCGTACGCTGAAGCCGAGCGATATTGATGGCGAATGGGAAGGCACGTTGGATGTTGGCGGACAAAGCTTGCAGATCGTGCTGCACATTACTTCGTACGAAGACGGAATGACCGCCAAACTGGATAGCCCAAGCCAGAACCTCAAAGGCGCTCCCGTCACCACGATTCAACGCGACGGCTCGAAGTTGAAGCTTGAGATGAAACAGTTCGCAGCGTCGTTTGAAGGAACAATTGATAAGTCGTTGAAGACGATTAACGGCGACTGGATGCAAGGCGGCGCGACGTTACCTCTGGCGTTGAAAAAGAAGTGAGGCGTTAGCCGATTTCGATCACCATTCCCGCATTGCGCAACCGCTCTGCCAGAACATTGCCGAGAGCGGTTGCCGGAGTCAGGACGCCTCCGCGCTGAGCGCCGCCGGGCAATTGATCGAAATTCAATGCCAGACTCAGCGCGGATTCGCACAAAAACTTGACCGTCGCGCGATTGCCGGGATCGCCTTGATCGCGAATCAGGCCTTTCACCTTGCGACCATCAGAAGTTTTCCCGACCAATTCACAGCGAAACCAACCGTTGTTCATGGTCGTTTCCGAAGGCCCATCGCCAGGTTTCGGCAGCATCGTTTTCATCATCTGGCGCAGCGGCGTTTGCAACGCAACGTTGAACAAGGCGGCTCCGGCTGTCATTCCGACCGCCTGCATTCCTCCCAGCGGGCCGCCAAATTTCATGTATTCCTGATACTGGAAATTCGCGCCATACGGCGATTGCCATTGGCCAAACAGCGCATTGCTGCGGCGAACAACGCGCGTGTTGATCTGTCCCATGAAAAACGGCCCAGCCCAGGCAGCAATGTCCGGGTCGTAAACCGGAAGCTGAGGGTCCAGGTTGCGAACTGCTTCCTGTCTGGAAGGTTTGGGTTCCGGATTCAGCAAAAACACGTCTTTCACCTGATCCGTTTTTCCGGATTCAATCAAATTGAACACCGTCGCCATGGTTCCGCCATTCAACCCGCCATTGACCTGGAAATAGGCTTTGACTTCCTGACATTCCACGCCAAACCGTTCCCGGATGTGTTGCGCCACCAGATATGCTCCCAAATCCGACGGCACAGAATCGAATCCGCAAAAAGGAATGATGCGCGTTCCATTGGCAGCGGCTTGATCGTGGTAACGCGCGATGAGGTCTTTGACCCAGGTGGTTTCGCCAGTGATGTCCACATAATGCGTCTGAAAGCGCACACAAGCGTCAACAATGGGCGTTCCATAAAGCTCATACGGCCCCGCTGTCGTCAGCAACACTCGCGTGCGCGAGACAATGGCATCCACCGCAGCTTGATCCTGGCTGTCAGCAACCAGAATCTCCACGTCTTTTGCCTTGCCGCCGATTTCCGCTTTTACTGCTTCCAGCTTCTGCCGATTACGCCCAGCAATCGCCCAGCGCAATTCGCCGGGTTTCAGATTTCGCGCAAAGTATTCAACTGTCTGTTTGCCAGTGAAGCCACTGGCTCCGTACAGCACAACATCGAACTCACGATTTTGCATGAATGCTCCTTGTTGGTGAGCAGCAGGAATTTTAAGACCGCAGGTAGGAAGCGCCGTTCACGTCAATGATGCCACCGGTCAGAAAATCCGT
>JAEUQP010000720.1 GCA_016789645.1 Acidobacteriota bacterium
ACCATTTGCGCAAAGGCTTCGCGCGGAGCGTTGAGGCGCGCAACCTGATAAACGTATCGAATCGGCAGTTGGCATGCCGGACTGGCTTTCGCCACATCCGAACAGTTCATCAATTGACGCAACCGCGTTTCCAGTTGATCCAGATTCGCTTTGGTTTCCTGAATGGCGCTGGTGGTTCCTGGCGAGATCGGTTGCACGATACCGCCCGCCAACAATTCTTCGCGCTTTTTGGCGAAGAATGCGTTCAAGTCCGCAGCAGACAATTTGGCCAGTTGATCATCGCTCAGCCAATCCAGACTCCGCCCGGCGGCGCGCGATTTGCCGTTGTCAGGCGTCAGCATGATTTCCAGATAGCTGACGCGTTCGGAAACGGCGCGCTTGGCGACTTCAGCCACCATATCGCCAAACCGAGGCGTGTCGCTGGCCGAACCGAACTTGGCAAAAGCGTCGAAAAATTGATCGTGCCCGCTCAACCCCGATTTGTCCCAATTCAACATGGACATCGAATACAGCATCCGGCGATAAAGCACGCCATCGGTCAAGGCTCGGCTGGCTGGCGGTTTGGCCGCGTTGCCGTCGCAAGTCACCAATCCAAAGGTCGCCGGATCAACGCAAATGTTGGGTTGTGTCGCAGCCCACTCGATGAACGATTCGGCATAAACCGTGCCGGACAAGTGCAGATGCAAATCTCCGCCTTTGGGCATTTCGCGCAAGAAGGCGTACACCTCCAACGGGTTCGTTTTGATCGAATCAAAATGGCGCGCGGTTTTGGATTCTGCGGTTGCTGCCCCAGAAGTCGGCGCGGGAGCTTGCGCGGCGGATTGCAGTTGAATGGTGAACAACCAGAACAGGGCAAAGCTGAAAAGCGTCAGCCTGTTGCTGAACTTTACGGGGGCAGAAAGCTGCATCGTGTCCTCCAATGACCTGGGGAATACGGACATAGACTGAACATTTTGATGGGGTTATTGGAAAGATAACGGAACAAAGGGAACAAACGGAACAGATAGAAAATTCCGTTTATTCAGTTATTTCCATTTGTTCCGTTATCTTTTTCCCCACACTGGAAAAGCTTAGATTGTGTCTGTGCGTTGTTTGTTATAGCGAGTCAATCGTCGCTCGCAATTTGGCGATTTGATCGGCCAACTCGGCGGAGCGAGCTTTTGATTCGGCGACCACTTCGGCAGCAGCGCGAGCGATGAAATCCGGGTTGTTCAATCGTTTTTCCAACCCGGCCAGTTCATTGGTCAGCTTGCCGAATTCTTTTTCCAACCGCGCGCGTTCCTTGTCGAAATCAATCAACCCTTCCAACGGAACGGCCAATTCGGCTCCGCTGAACACCGCACGCGCAGAACCTTTGGCGCTTCCCAGCGATTCGACGAATTCCAGGTCGTTGATGCGCGCCAGCCGTTTGATGTGTTCGCTCATGCTGGTCAGCACCGTGCGTGCCGCTTCGTCTGCCGGAACGACACTGGCTTTCAACGGAACCGACGGCGCAATGTTGAACGTCGAACGAATGTTTCGCAGCTTGGTGATGGTTTCAATCGTCAGCGCCAGTTCACGTTCCGCACGGCCATCGAGTTGCGCCGAATTGTGCGAAACAAACTCAGACGTACAAATTGTCTCGCCTTTATGAGGCAACCGTTGCCACAATTCTTCGGTGATGTACGGCATGATCGGATGCAACAAACGCAAGCTGCGTTCGAGCACATAAATAATTCGCCGTTTGACGGCCAACGATTGCGGCGTGGATTCTTTCGCCGTCACAAACGGCTTCGACAATTCGATGTACCAATCGCAGAAATCATTCCAGAAGAAACGATAAAGTTCTTCCGCTGCTTCGTGGAATCGGTATTCGCCCAACGCGTTGTGAACTTCCAACGCAACGCGATTCAATCGGCTCAGAATCCAGCGGTCAGCCAATTCCGGTTCGGACAACTCCGTTTCCCATTCAATCGGTTCCTGAGCTTCCAGCACGTCGTCGCAATTCAGCAACACAAAGCGCGTGGCGTTCCAAATCTTGTTGGCAAAATTACGCGCGTTTTCCAGTTTGGAATCTTGCAGCGAAATGCTGACGCCCGCAGTCGAAGCCGCCGTCAACATAAAACGCACGGCGTCCGTGCCGTACTTGTTGAACATTTCCAGCGGATCAACGACGTTGCCTTTGGTTTTGGACATCTTCTGGCCTTCGGGATCGAGCACCAGAGCCGTGATGTACACCGTGCGGAAAGGAACTTCGCCCATGAACTTCAACCCCATCATCATCATTCGGGCGACCCAGAAAAAGATGATGTCGGCGGCGGTAATCAGCAGCGTCGTCGGGTAATACGTTTTCAGGTCTTCGGTTTGCTCCGGCCAACCCAACGTCGAAAACGGCCACAGGCCCGAAGAAAACCACGTGTCCAGCACGTCCAAATCCTGAGTCAGTTCGATTGAAGAGTCAGCGCCTTTTGCGGCCAATCGTTCGCGCGCTTCGGCTTCGGAACGAGCGACGATGGTTTGCCCATCCGCCGTGTACCAGGCAGGAATGCGATGCCCCCACCACAGTTGGCGAGACACACACCAATCTTGAATGTTCTCCAGCCAGTTGCAGTAAATCTTCGTGTTGCTTTCAGGAATGAATTTGGTTTTGCCATCTTTGACCGCTTGCAGAGCGGGTTCGGCCAGCGGCTTCATGCTCATAAACCACTGCATCGAAACCAGAGGTTCGACAACGGTACCGCTGCGCTGACAATGGCCGATGTTGTGAGTGTAATCCTCGACTTTCAGCAACAGGCCGAGTTCTTCCAAATCGGCAACAACGGCTTTGCGCGCTTCATACCGATCCAGGCCGCGATATTTTTCCGGCACGGTGTCGGTCATCCTGGCGTCTTTGCCGATGACTTGCAGAAATTCCAGGTTGTGGCGTTTGCCCATCGCAAAATCGTTCGGGTCGTGCGCCGGAGTGACTTTGACAAAACCTGTGCCGAAATCTTTTTCGACGACCTCGTCCTGAATGAAAGGAATTTCTCGGCCAACCAACGGCAGCACAGTCGTTTTACCAACGACCGACGGATAGCGCCCTCTGGCAGTGGCGTCTTCGGGATTCATCGCAATTGCCGTATCGCCGAGCATTGTTTCCGGGCGAGTCGTGGCGACAACGATGAACTCTCCGGCGGCGGTGCTGAGCAGGCCGGATTTCTTTTCGTCGCCGTTCGCGGCTTCGTACGCTTCGGCCAACCCTTCCACCGGCGCAGTCGCGGCGCGGCCAATCGGATAAGCAATGTGATAAAGCTTGCCTTTGACCGGTTTCATCTCGACTTCCAGATCGGAAATCGCCGTTTGCAAACCGGGCGACCAGTTGATCATGCGCTCGCCGCGATAGATCAAACCTTCGTCGTATAGCCGCACGAAAACTTCCTTGACGGCGTTCGACAACCCTTCGTCCATGGTGAAGCGTTCGCGCGACCAATCCACCGATTCGCCCAGCACGCGCATCTGTTTTTGAATCGTGCCGCCGGAATGTTCTTTCCACTGCCAGACGCGCTCCAGAAATTTTTCGCGCCCCATTTCCTGCCGCTTCAATCCTTCAGCCGCAAGCTGGCGTTCGACGATCATTTGCGTGGCGATTCCGGCGTGATCGGTTCCGGGCAACCACAACACGCGATTGCCGGACATTCTGCGCCAACGCGCCTGCACGTCGTGCAGCGTGTGATTCAGCGCGTGCCCCATGTGCAAATACCCGGTCACGTTTGGCGGAGGAATGACCATCGAAAACATCTTGGCCTTCGGGTCTGTGTTGTGTTCAGGAGAAAAATATCCGCCCTGTTCCCAGAACGGATACCAGCGGTTTTCAACGTCTTTTGGTTCGTAAGCCTTTGGAATTTCCATGCAATTGCCGTCAATAGGTGATGAAAAGTCAGTCAGATTGAGGCGGCGAGTATCGCCAATCAATTTGTAAATGACAACCGAGCAATGTCGGTTCCCTGCTCGCGTCTGCCAGACAAGAGTGTTAATCTCTCGGCTCCATCACATCTTTGACGCTTGGCTGAAATTCTTGAACATCATTCGGAAACCCAAAATCATGATTCTGAACTCCGTGCGGCGATCCTTGTTGATGTTTTCCGCAACCGCCATCTGTCTGGTTGCGATGGCATTCTTTCTGCTGCCCCAGCCTGCCGGCGCACAGGAAGACCCGAACCAGCAATACATCACTCTGCTGTCCGGCAAATTGTCCGGCGAACCGAGGGACATCGAAGTCCCCGTCGAAGTCGGCGTGTTGCGCGTGTTCTTTTCCGTGCGCTCCAGCGGTAATTTCAAACTGGAATTGATTTCTCCCTCCAATCGAGTCATTCCGCTGACTGAACCGAACATTGCTGTCACGGAATCTGACGGCAAAAAAACCGTGGCGATGTGGGATCCGCGTCCGGGATTGTGGCAAATGCGCATTGTCGGTTCTGGCGATTTCACGGCGGCGGCCTGGGCGCAAGGTGAACTGTATATCTGCTGCATGCAGTTTTTTGCGCGGAACCTGATTCACCAACTCGACAAATTCCAACCGGTTCGCGGTTCACGCCAACAGGCGCAAGTGTATGCGTCCGGGTTCAACATCGAGGCGCTGGAGTTTCAGGCCATCAGCGAACAGGGCGAATTGATTGCGCCGCTCAAGATTCGCCAAAGCGATTATTCCAATCCCTACAATTTCACCTTGCTGATGGAAACTCCCGATCAGCCGTTTCGCATTCGCGCGCGCGGACGCGACACCAACGGCAAACAGTTTCAACGCGTGTTTTTCTGGTTGGTGCGTCCGCTCGCCACCGAACCGGCCAACGCGCAACCGGATGTTCCTGGCGGAGCGCAACCGCAACCTCAACCGCAGGATTGGGACAAAAACGCCGTTGCCGGAGAGTACAAAATCGTGCGCGCTCAAATCACCAACTGGTCGGACGAGCCGCTGCTGTCAGAAAAAGGAAATCCGATTGGCGTGCGGTTGAAATATTCGATTCGGTTTCCGGTGGATGGGCAGTATTCGCCTTATCCGCAGGCGTTTCCTGAACGCATTCCCAACACCTACACCGGAGCGATGAATTTGCGACTGTATCGCAGCCACATCGAACCGCTGCCCGACGGTTTGCAATCACCACAGCAACTTTTTTTCAGCGGTCGGCCAATGTTCAAAGCCGGCGTCACGTACAACCTGACGGTCGAAATGATTCCCGGTTACGCCAACTTCAATGAACAGAAAAAGAGTTTCTGCCTGGCGACGCGGTCGTACAGCCAGCAAGGCATTCGCGAACGCTTTGAACGCGAAGTGACCAGCGACAGCAAGGTTCGATTCCGGCTTTCGTTTTCCGGCACGGATTTGGAAAGCCGCACCCCGGTGCTGACGGAAAATACGTATGCGCCTGGCGTCTGGCACCGCAGCTTCACGAAAGACGGCGTGCCGGAATGTCCGTAACCTCGTCCAAAGCTTCTCATCGGCAGTTCGGTTTGTTAGCATACGTTTGCTGAAGTTGCGGTACGAATACAGAAAATCTTTCTTTCACGCCTCCCCCCGTTTCATCAAATGAAACGACTGACCGATATGAATGGCTTTGACGGCAACAACGAACAGGCGATGCTGGCTGAAGTGGGCCGCGCAACTGCGCGACTGATTCACGATTTCAAAAACCAGTTGGGAGGTTTGAAGTTGTACGCCGCATATTTGAAGAAACGACTTGCGGCGTATCCCGAATTGGCCGAAGGGCTGGAAATCGCAGACAAGATCACCCAGAGCATCAACGAGATGACGGAAAACGCCAACCTGATTGGCAAACTGACACGCCCAATCGAATTGACGTTGCTGAATACCGATTTCTGCTCGCTCGTGGAACAGGTTGTTGGGCACCACCAACAGCAAATCGCCGAGCGCGGATTGAATGTGGAAACGAATCTGGCCAAAGATTCGGCTGCGTTGCATGCCGTCAAACTGGATTCTCAACAAATGCTTATGGCAGTGGACGCATTGGTTTCCCGCGCGGTGGATGCTTCGCGCGAAAATGGCCGAATGCGGGTGAGTTTGCGAAATGGCGCATGGGAATTGCGACTTTCGATTATCAACGAAAGCGAACCGTTGAGCGCCGAACAACACGAATCGCTGTTCCGATTGGCCGGCAGCGAACGCATGAACAAAATATCCTTGAATCTGGTGCTGGCTCGACGAATTGTCGAAGCGCACGGTGGCCAACTTACCGCGATGGCTGCCGAAGACTCTGGTCTGACAGGCACTGAAGTCAGACTGACGATGAAGATTTGAGAGTTGAAACTGGTGAGATTGTCGGAGAGGCTTGCCCTTGAAAAGTGACAGCAAAATATTGGTCGTTGATGACGAACCTTCGATTACGGATGGATTGCGGTTGCTGCTCGGCGCCGAAGGTTACAAAGTGGAAACCGCTCCAAGTTTCGGCGCTGCGCGCGCGATGCTGGAACGAAACGCGCCTGATCTGCCCGATCTGGTAATTACCGATCTGCAACTGCCCGACGATCGCCAAGGCGGGTTGTCGCTGTTGCGATTGGTGAAAGAACGCGCGCCCGATTCTGAAGTCATCGTCATCACCGGTCACGCAACCGTGTCCGAAGCCGTCGAAGCGACCAAATCCGGCGCATTTTATTTCGTCGAAAAACCATTCGAGCCGGAACAGATTCTGTTGCTGGTCGAAAAAGCGCTGGAACGCCAACGGCTGGTCAGCGAATCGGAAAGCCTGCGCAAACATTTTCAGAAGCAGGAATTTTCCAGCATCATCGGCGGCTCCAAAGCCATGCAGATGATTTATGAAACGATTGCCAGCGTGGCCAAAAGCGACGCCAACGTGCTGATCATCGGCGAATCCGGCACTGGCAAGGAACTGATTTCCAATGCCATTCATTTCAATTCGCTGCGCGCGTCGAACGAATTGGTCAAGGTGAACTGCTCTGCATTGCCGAAAGAATTGATCGAGGCCGAATTGTTCGGTTACGTCAAAGGAGCCTTCACCGGCGCAATTCAGAATCGTTCCGGGCTGGTGGCTCAAGCCAAAGGCGGCAGCTTGATGCTGGACGAAGTCGGCGAAATGCCAATCGAGTTGCAACCCAAATTGCTGCGCGTGCTGGAAGAGCGGCGGTATCGCCCGGTCGGTTCGACAGAAACCTTCGAAGCCGATTTCCGGCTGATTTGCGCCACCAACCGCGAACCGCGCGAAGCGATCAAGGAAGGGTTGATGCGCGAAGATTTGTTTTACCGAATTTCCACCATCACCATCAACGTGCCGCCGTTGCGCGAACGCGCGGAAGATTTGCAACTGCTGACAGATTTTTTCTTCCACAAGTTCAAGGACAAATACAATCGTCCGCTGCAAGGATTCACCCAACTGGCGTATCAACGGGTGTTTTCGCATCGCTGGCCGGGCAATGTGCGCGAATTGCAAAACGCCATCGAACGCGCCGTGTTGTTGGCCAAAGGGCCGCGCATCGAACCGGAAGATTTGCCCTTCGGCATTCACAACGACGAACCGGACCCGCTATCGTTTTATATTCCGCCGAACATGTCGCTGGAAGAAATCGAACGGGTCGTCATCGAACAAACGCTGAAACGCACGCAAGGCAACAAACAGGCGGCGGCACAGATTCTGGGAATTTACCGCCCGCGCCTGTACAGCAAAATTCGCAAATACCGGATTCAGATTCCGCGCGAAACGCGCAAACGTGAGAAAAAAGCCGATGAGAATTCCGATCATGGCTCCAAACATCTCGAATAACTTCCTTCGCAGTGTTTGCCTGTTGGCCGCTCTGTGTGTCGCGACGGGATTCATCCAGGCGCAATCCAGCGGAACCAAACTGCCTGCCGATGCCCGCATCAACAAAAACGAAGTCATCGCCGTTCAGCTTGAATTGCGTCGCCTGGGATTTCTGAAATCCGGCATCACCGGCAAATTGGACGCCGCCACCAGCGACGCCATCCGCGAATACCAAAGCGCCAATTCATTGCGCGTCACCGGCAGAATTGATCCGCCAACCTACGAAAAACTCGGATTGCCGTATCCGGCGCCCAACCCCGACGATCCGAACGTTGCTCAACGCGCCGGCGGATACGTGGCGTCAAAAACGAAGGAAGGAACTCGGTACGGGCTGGAAAAAACCTGGGACGCGGGCAGTTACGCTGCAACCAAATCCAAAGAAGGCGCAAAGGCGTCGGTCAAAGGAATCAAGAGCGGCGGACGACTCAGCGGACGAAAAACCGTTTCGATGATTCGACGCAACGACGACGGCGTTTATCGAGACCTGGCGGAATTGTTTTTTGAGCATCACGATTGGTCTGGGGTGAAGTACGACGTGAAAGATGGAATGGTGACGTTGAAAATTCCGCGAAATCACCAGGTGAATGTCAGCGATCTGGTTTCGGGAGTGCGAACGGTGGCGGGTGTGCGATCGGTGTTCGTCGTGTTCTGCAACGACGGGTGCTATCAGGAGCCGAAGAAAGACCCGAATTAAAGTTTTACTGGCGCGCGGTTGAGGTTGCGCGAAGGAATCAATCCCTGAGCATTGTTGAATTCTTCTTCAATTTTCTGAATTTCGCCTTCAATTTTCGCACAAACGTTTTTGACCTCATCAGAATCGGAGGATTTGTTGGCAAGTTCATCAAGCTGCTGATCAAACTCATTTAACTTGTTTCGCCAGACTTCCAGTTTGCTTTCAAGCGATGGCTTTGTACTCGCCCCCAATTGATTTCGTAACTTGATTATTTTGTTTCTGACCTGTTCGATGCTGCCCTGTCGTTCTTTTTGCAGTTCTTCATCCCGCCGCGCGGTTTCAAGTTGCTTCGCTTCGGATTCGGCTTTCTGACGACTGACATAGGTCGTGGCGACAAACACCAGCCCTGTGATTCCCAGAATCAACAAACCAATAAAAATCGCCAGATTGGTTTTGGAGTTATTCGACTTGGCTTGCGAGCCGTTGTTGCTGGGTGGAGCTTCAACAGCTACTGGCGCAGGCATTTCAGCGGTCAGAGGCGCAGTATGACGCCCTCCAAGCGGCGCAGTTTGAGATTGAGATGAGCCCTCAGCTTGCTCAGAGGAATGCGACAAGTCACTTTCAAAATCCTCGACCGAAAACACCGCAGTGATCGGTTCGACGCGATCAGAAAGATCGTTGGTTCGTTTGCGCTCAGGGATCTCGCGTTGTAGCGGGGCGGTAAACGGAGTGGCTTGCTTGGGCGGGACGGGAAGCGGTTCTGTCGCTCGTTGGGCGGCGCCTGCTTGAGACGCCGCCTGATTTCCTGCTTGATCCAACGGGTCGGTTTTCGCTCCCGTGTTCCAGGTAATTTCAGTTGGCGTATCAGGCGACCGTGCCAATCCTTCCGGTTCCACTGAACCGTTTGGCAGCGGCAACCCCGAACCGGAAAACTGTGCAATGACCACTGTGATGTTGTCTTCTCCGCCGCGTTCGTTGGCCAGACTAATCAACGATTGACAGGCGGATTTGAAATCCCCCGCCTCGATGACAATCCGAGCAATGTCATCGGCATGCATTTTGCCGGACAATCCGTCGCTGCACAGCACCAAGGTATCCAACTGGCAAAGCTCAACCTTATTCACTTCAACGTTGACGTTGTTGTGCGCGCCGAGCGCCTGCAAAATCACATTGCGGTAACTGTGCGTTTCGGCTTCTTCTTCGGTGATTTGTCCGGCGTCAATCAATTGTTGCACCAACGATTGATCTTTGGTGACGCGGCTGATGTCCCCTTGTCGGATCAGATAAGCCCGACTGTCGCCGACTTGAGCAAAATAAAGACTATTGCCATTGATGCCGACAGCGGTGAAGGTTGCGCCCAATCCACGATGGGCCTGATTGGTTTGCCCGTCGGCGTGGATGACCAAATTGGCTTCTTCGACCGCCAGTCGCATGCGTTCGTGGAACGGCATCTTTCCGTATACTTCGTGCGCCTGTAACTGCAACATGCGGTCACGCACGGTTTCCACGGCCATCCGGGAAGCGACTTCACCAGCCAAGGCTCCGCCCATGCCATCTGAAACCGCCAGCAATGTCCCGTAATATCCTTGCGCGTAAGTAAGAAGTTCGTGCGGCTCTTCCTCGTTGGCAGTCCAGCTTTTACCGGACGAAAGGTCCAGAATCAGGAAGTTATCTTCATTGCCG
>JAEUQP010000722.1 GCA_016789645.1 Acidobacteriota bacterium
CCGCGCTTCGCTGTTTACGGGGTTTGTTCGTCAGGCGTTGAAACGCGAAAGCGGCGGCGATTTGTTCCAATTGCAAAGCGGATTGCTGGTTGAAAGGGATCACGAAAAACTGACTTCGGGCAAATGGCGCAATCCTTGCGAGTTGCCGGAATGGGGCGTGCTGGTTCCCAAGCTCAGCGAACTGGCGTTCGCCATGCAGAAAAAGGGGTTGGAAACAGAAGGCGCACAGGTGCGAATTGATTATGACGATGCCTGCGACCTGATTGCGCACCAGCAAGCGGAAAACATTCTGAAAGCCGGAATTGCGCTCAATGTTCTGGACAAAGACCTGGTGCAATTTGAAATCACATTCTTCCACCAGTTGTTGCAGGAATATTTTGCGGCCAGGAAATTGGCCAAAGAACCGAATCCGTCATTGGTTCACGTCGAATGGGAAGCCGCGAAAGTCAGCCCGACGTTGGCTGAAACCATTGCCAAACTGGCCGACGGCGATCCGCTGCCGCCGCTGGCGCAGACGGGATGGGAAGAAACGACGCTGACAGCTGCGCCGATGGCGAAAGACCCGGAAGCGTTCATTCGTGCGCTGATGCCGGAAAATCTGGCGTTGGCTGCGCGTTGTGCTGCTTCGCCCGAAGCCAATATAAGCCCGGAACTGAAGCGAGAGATTCAGAATCAATTGATCACTCGCACCAAAGATATGACGGCGGATTTGCGCGCGCGCATCACTGCCGGAGAAGCTCTCGGCTTAATTGGCGATCCACGGTTTGAACGTCGCCGCGGCGAGTATGGCGATTATTTGCTGCCTCCGCTGGTCACGATTCCCGCCGGCAAATACACCATCGGCGACAATCAAGGCGAATACGATCGAGAAAGGCCAGCAGGCGAAGTCCAGCTTGATGATTTTCAGATTGGTCAGTTCCCGGTGACGAACGCCGAATACAAACTGTTTATGGAAGCGGGCGGCTACGAAGATGAACGCTGGTGGGACACGCCGGAATCGCTGGCTTGGTTGCGTGGTGAAGCCAGCACGGATGGCAGTAAACAACAGATGCGTGAAACTCGAAAGACAATTCAAGGAATGTCAGAAGATGGTCTTCGTGATTTGGCTAAGCAAGGCCGTGTCACGTCTGAGCAGGCAGAAGGATTCATCACGATCCGAAACTGGGCAGAAGAACAGTTTGAACAATGGCTCGGTGAAATCTACCCATCTGGCAAAACCTATCGCCAGCCGGAATACTGGGATGATGCGCGTTTCAACAACCCTGCTCAGCCGGTGGTTGGGGTAACGTGGTTTGAAGTGCGGGCTTACTGCAACTGGTTGACGGCGAATGCTGCGAAAGGACAGGTTTTCCGATTGCCAACCGAGGCTGAGTTTGAAGCGGCGGCGCGCGGCAAAAAAGGACGGCAGTTTTCTTACGGCAACCAGTTTGATTCGGCGCGTTGCAACACGTTTGAAAGTCACATCCGGCGAACGACTCCGGTTGGAGTTTTTGAAAACTCAACGCCTGAAGGCGCGTTCGATCTTTCGGGCAACGCTTACACCTGGACGCTGTCAATTTACGATCAGGAGCGTTTCCCGTATCCGTACCGAAGCGACGATGGCCGCGAAGATATTTCTGCAACAGGCGTCAAGCGCGTCCTGCGGGGCGGTTCGTGGTTCGACGGTCAGTTGATTGCGCGCGCCGTCTATCGTAACCTCGTTCTTCCGGCCTTCCGTGGCAACTCTTTCGGTTTCCGTGTGTTGTGTTGTCGTCCCCCTTCCTCTTCCTGAACACTGTCTTGGGACGGTGCGCGTAGCGAGAGCGGAGCGCACGCGCGTAGCGCGAGTCCCTTCCCCAGCGCCGTCAGGCGCTCGAATTTATTTTTCAAAAATCGGGTTTTCGGTAAACCAGTCCTTGTCCCAGCACATGAGTTCGCAATCCCCAGGTGTCGGCGTACCGAACGTGATTGACCCAGCCTTTGACCGAAGCGTCGAACTCGGCAAAGGTGATCGTTCCGGCGCAGTATTCAGACCAGCGATCTTTCAATTTGCGGGAGAATTTGACGACGTTGCGAGCTTTGATGCGGCGATGCGTCGGATAGACAACAAACCCCAGCCACGGAATGCCGTGCGCGCAGGGAATGACTTGGGCTGGGGCTTCGTGAATGGTCAGCCGCAGCGTGTAGAGAAACCGAATGATCGCCTGTTTCCATTCGTAAAGCTGGCGTTTGCTGTCGCTGAACAGCGCGAAATCGTCTACGTAACGCAGATACGCCGGACAATTCAGACTTTGCGTGACAAACAAATCCAGCGGCGTCAGATAAACATTGCTCCAAAACTGGCTGGTCAGGTTGCCGATGGGCAATCCGCGAGGGCGGTTGACGGCAAACAGATCGTCGCCGGGAAAATAAACCATCTCGTATTCATCGCTCAGAACGCCCGCGCCGCTGGCGATAATCCGTTCGATCAACCTCATTACATCTTCATTACGGATTGTTTGCCTCAGATTTTCAATCATCACGGCGTGGTCAAGCGAAGGGAAATGTTTGACGATGTCCATTCGCAACACGTACCGATGTTTTCGGGATAACGCCTGCAAACGGTCAATGGCGGCGTGTGTGCCTTTGCCTGCGCGGTTGGCGTACGAATCGGCAATGAATTGCCGCTCGAAGATCGGTTCGATCACATTGCACAAAGCGTGATGCACGACGCGGTCACGAAACGGCGCGGCGCTGACCAGCCGTTGTTTGGGTTCGTGAATGATGAAATTGACATAGCCACCGGGGCGGTAGCTGAAATCCGTCAATTCCCGTTGAAGTTCAACAAGGCGGTCGGCCACTTGATGCTCAAAACCGGCTGCGGACGGTTTGCCGCGTTTGCCCTTGGCCGCCAACCGAAAGGCGAGCAGCAAATTCGACCAATCAATCACCTGTGAATAAAGAGAGGAATCCGAAATGGCCAACGACATGATTATCCTGACGCGTACTTTTGATTTGCTGGCCTGGCTGGGACCGCGAACAGAGAAGTTTCCCAAAGTTTACCGGCTGACAGTGGTTCAGCGGTTGATGAATGCCGCGCTGGATTTTCAGGAAACGATTTTCGACGCGCAAAGTCAGGGCGGAACCACTCGGCAAAAACATTTGCGCGCGGCGGATTCGCATTTGAACAAGCTGCGACTGTATCTGCGGCTGGCTCATCAATGGCGATGGTTGAATGACGGCCAATACCGTCACGTCAGCGAAATGGTTGCTGAAATCGGGAATTTGCTGGGCGGTTGGATAAATGCGCGTTCGTAGCTCCACCGGAAGGCAGAACTACGAACGCTGTTTTATATGCGCCCGACGGTGTGTTTCGCCCGTGCGGACGGGATTCATCTGCGCCTTCTCTATTCTCTTCGCCTCGGCTGGCAAAGCGTACTCGGCCAGCAATGCCGGAAGCCGTTGCTCCCTGATAAAAGGGGACGGCCCGATTTCAGCCAAAAAGAGGCCGATTTCCATTGAAGAGGGATGGAGGAGTGGGACGACAACACAACACCCGAAAACCGATATTGTTGTTACGATTGGCCGGATGATTGTTGTTACGATAGACAGCCCGCGCGTTGTCTTGATTGTTGTTCCACGAGCCGCCCCGCAGGTGCGTCGCAGCGAACCCCACAGCTTTCCGAAAACTGCTCGGCCATCTTTAACTTCAAGCTTCAAATTGTCAAAAATTGAAAAATAAATTCGAGCGCCTGCGGCGCTAAAGGGGCGCGCCTCGGCGGCGCTTGGGGACTCGCGCTACGCGCGTGCGCTCCGCTCTCGCTACGCGCACCGTCCCAAGACAGTGATCAGAGAGAAGGGGGACGACAACACAACACCCGAAAACCGA
>JAEUQP010000724.1 GCA_016789645.1 Acidobacteriota bacterium
GGCAACGTTTGGTGAATTCTCCATCGCCGGAAATGTGGCCATTGGCGACAGCTTGAGCAACGTATTCCATTTCTTTGCCGACAATGCTTGGGCGATTGAACGGAATGGTGACAGGCGGATAAGTGTTCATTGGAGTTTGGATAAGTAAGTGCGTTTCAGTGCCTGGCTGAAAACCATTTATGATACCACAAGCCAATTTTATGGGAGCGAAAGCCGCAGGATTGATAAAGCCGCTGAGCAACGATGTTCCGCCCTTGTGTGACAACACGAACTTCGCGCACGCCTGCAGAGTCAAAAAACTGCTGTGCGGCGTAAACCAGTTGTTGACCATACCCTTGACCTTGAGCTTGCTGGCTGATCCCCAGCAAGCCGATGCGGCCAATGTCAGGGTTATCAAACTGGCAGGTGATGAATCCCGCAATGTGTTCTGCCGCGAGTGCGACAAACACTCTGTGCGAAGAATTTCGACAACTTCCGGTTAGCCATTCAGCATACAGTTCGGCGACTCGATCCGCAGGAAAGTGCTTGTCCAGACTGAAACGAGTGTTTGTATAAACATGCGAAGCGATTTGCCGCAATTCATCCAAATCTGATTCCCGAAATTCGCGAATGGCAATTGGGATTGCTGACGTGTGCTCTGCTTTCCAACTGAGTTCAACCCGGATGTCTACGAGATGAAATCCGGCAGCTTCGACCAACGCAACACTCGCATCGTCATCCGGAGCACAAAGAAAATATAAACACTCAATTCCCTTCTTCTCGCACCAGATCAATGCCTCATCCAGCGAATGAGATGTCAATCGGTCGCTTTCTATGCGAGCAATGCGATGGCCGAAAAACTGGCTATCCCATTCCAATTTTTGGCAATTTTCGGTCATTGGTGGCAAGTGAAGAAAAAAGTTCGGAGTAAAGTTTCGATACCTGGTTTGGCAAATGATTTTTAGAAGCGATGAGATGTGTTGCTCCACGAATTCCTAAGCCGTTATCAGTCTCAAGTAAACTCAAAATTCCAGAGGCAAGGTCGGCAGAATCAGCGAGCCTGGCCAGATAGCCGGTTTTGCCGGTTGTTATCAAATCCGGCGCTCCTCCAGCGTGAAATGCAACAACGGGCGTTCCGCACAACATCGCTTCGGGAATCATCATTGGCCCGGCGTCTTCAACAGAAGGACAAACAAAGACGTCTGCGGATTGATAAGCCAAGGCCAATGTCAGGTCATCGTTGAGTTGGCCAAGATATTTACCGGCAAAAGGGATCCTCGGTAAAAGCTCATGGCCGTTAAGACCGGCGACGAGCAAAAAGATTTGATCTGGCGAAATTGTCGCCGAATCCATTCGCGCACGAACTTCGGCCAAGGCTTCCAACAATAAGGGCATTCCTTTGCGCCTGTCTTCCAGATAAGTCGCGCCGAAAAAAATGATTTTTTTGTCTTGTGGCAGATGCAGCAAGTCACGCGCAATGCGTTGATCAAATGGCCGGAAAGTAAGCGGGTCCATGGGGTAAGGAATTCGTTCGCAACGATGATGACGAAAAAGCGAACTCTGCGCGAGCTTTTCTCTGCCCCAGCTTGTCGGCGCAACAAAACAAATCGGCAAATCCGCCAGATATTCTTTTTTTCTTTGCCAAACTATGCGCGAATGATCGCCAGCATGCGATGGTGTCAGTTGGGGGCAATTACCACAGACTCGGGTGAAACCGTCACAGCCAAACGAATAATGACACCCACCGGTCAATGGTTCCTGGTCAGCCATCACCCAGACAATCGGACAACGAAAATGATCGTACAACTGACGAATTGCGGGAACATCCAGCAAGCCGGTAATCCAGTGCAAACAGACAATGTCTGGCGCAGGCATTTGCCCAGCAAGCAAAGCTGGCAAATTGATTTGTGGCTGGGGATCAAAATTAAAGGTGTAATTGGCTGTCGGAATCTGCTGGCGCAACAAAGGGAGATGCCGCCGCAATCGTTCCAGCCTCGAAGTCCACGGACGCGGTTCAAGCGGCGGTGCTTGCGTAACCGTGTCGTCACCTGATTTTTTTCGCAACACGACCATACGCGAATCGTGCCCTGCGTCACGTAAGGCATGATGTAATCGGTATGCTGCCTTGGCGGCTCCGCCTGTAATGTCGTCGGAAGAAAAGTGAAGGATTCGCATCAACGCCGAAACAACTTTCTGACAGCTCCACGCAAGAACTGCCGAATTCCCGAATGATTGGGCATCGGTTGATTGCGCCATCCTTCAGTAACGCAAAAATGCTCCTGAATCATTTGATCGGTTTTAGCGCAATGAAAGACGAATGGAGGATGTTTGAGCGGCAATTCAATTCCAATGGTTGGCATGTTGGCAAAGATGCCATCGCCAAAAGTGTGAGTGGCGTCATCGCGAAACCCGATATTCGAAACCAGATTGACTTCGGGAAAGATGCGAAATCCGCTGTTAATCCAACATGCCAGCAACCATTGGTAATCCCAGATGTCGTCTGCGTTGCTGTCAAACACCTGCTGAAATTTTTCCTGCCAGTATTGGCAATGAACCGGATCGGGAAACATTTGCTCCAGCAATTTTGCGTCGCGAACGATCGGCCACAGCTTCATTTCATAATCGAAATGCCGCCAGGCTCTGCGCCACGAAGCCCAGCCCCACGAACTCCCGAACCGTGAAAATTGATAACTTTGAAGCGGCGATTTCAACTCGCGCATGAAGTTGACGCCGCCAATCATCATCACGCGTTCATCATCACGATAACGCTCCAGAAGTTCTTCGCAGTAGCCAAAAAAAGTAGGATGCGGCAGACAGTCGTCTTCAAGAATGATCGCTTCTTCAACTGTGTCGAACACCCATGTAATCCCTGTAGCTGGTCGCTTTCCGCAGCCAAGATTCATGTCGGAGTAGTAGGTGAGAACTTCGCAATCCCAGTTTACGCTTCGGATCACCTCACGCGCGGCCTGGCACTTTTCGACATCGTCAGGCCGATTTGCGCGCGGCCCATCGGCAATCACCAGCAACTTTTCCGGCTTGGCCAAAGCAATCGCTTCCAGCACGCGAGCCGTAAAGTCAGGACGATTGAAGATGATCAGGGCAACAGGCGTCTTCAAGCGTTTGAGTGTAAAAGGAGAAAAGAGAGGAGCTTCGTCAGCGGCAAGCTCGTTTCTTAGAACTGCTTGCCGCTGACAAAAGCGAATCCGGTTTTATCGGCGAGCGGCTTGTTTTTCGCCGTACCCGTAATTGCCGTAGGTTGAAAGATAGGAATCGTATCCTTCGCGTTTGATGTCGAGATTGTTGAGGACTACGCCAAAGATTTTCGCGCCCACGCTGCCAAGTTCCTGGCGTGCGCGGCGAACGATGTCACGCGTGCTGCGCCCGGCTTGAACCACCAGAATCACGCCATCTACCATCGTCGAAAGAATCACCGGATCGGTGACGTTAATCAGCGGCGGCGAATCAATCAGTATGTGATCGTATTTCTCGCCCAATTCTTTCAGCATCAGCCGCATTCGCTCCGAGCTAATCAACTCTGCCGGGTTTGGCGGAATAGGGCCGCACGGCAACACTGACAGGTTCGGAACCCATAACTTATGAATCAGCGGATCAATTTCGACCTGCCGCGAAAGATAAGTCGAAAGGCCTTGCGACTGTCCCATCTTGAAAACTCTGTGAACCGTCGGGCGGCGCAAATCGGCGTCAATCAACAACACTGACGAACCAAGCTGGGAAAGCGAAATTGCCGTGTTGATGG
>JAEUQP010000739.1 GCA_016789645.1 Acidobacteriota bacterium
AAGACGCGGCCAAGCGCGTCAAAGACCTGGAAAAGAAAATCGCCAAACCGGAACAGTTGTACAAAGGCGCTTTGGCCGATTTGCTGGAACTGCAACGCGAAGATTTCGTCGGCATTTTCCGCGCGATGAATGGCTTCCCTGTGACGATCCGCACGCTGGATCCGCCGCTGCACGAATTCGTCCCGCACGACGACAAGACGCTGAAAGAACTGGCTGCCAAGATCAAAATGCCGTTCAAGGAAGCGAAAGCCAAAGTCGCTTCGCTGCACGAATTCAACCCGATGCTCGGTCATCGCGGTTGCCGTCTGGGACTCATTTATCCCGAAATTCCGGAAATGCAGGCGCGCGCCATTTTTGAAGCCGCCGTCAAGGTGAAAGCCGAAGGCGTCGTCGTCAAGCCGGAAATCATGATTCCGCTGGTGGGCAACGTCATCGAATTGAAACTGCAAGCCGATGTCGTGCGCCGCGTCGCCGATGAAGTCTTCGCGGCAACGGGACAAACGGTCGAATATCTGGTCGGCACGATGATCGAAGTTCCGCGCGCTGCGCTGACGGCCAATCAAATCGCCGAAGTCGCCGAATTCTTCAGCTTCGGCACGAACGATCTAACCCAAATGACGATGGGCTTGAGCCGCGACGATTCCGGCAAATTCCTGCCGGCTTATGTCGAGAAGAAAATTTACGGCGACGATCCCTTCCAGGTGCTGGATCAGACCGGCGTTGGCCAATTGGTCGAAATCGGCATCCAGAAAGGCCGTTCAACCAAAGCCGATCTGAAAGTCGGCATTTGCGGCGAACATGGCGGCGATCCCGAATCCGTGATCTTCTGTCACAAGGTGGGCATGAACTACGTCAGTTGTTCGCCGTACCGCGTGCCGATCGCGCTGCTGGCCGCTGCTCACGCGGCGCTGGCGGATAAAGGCGCTGCCAAAACGACAACAGCCTAGTCAAATCACAACTAGCGAACGTAAAATGCGGATTGAGGAATGCAAATTCTTCAATCCGCTTTTTTGTGAAAGGAGGGGAAAAATGATGCTGTCGGTAAAAGGCGAATTCCATAATGGAGTCGCCGCACCAGTTACCAAAGTCGAAGGCCGCGAAGGCCAACAGGTCATAATCACTTTTTTGGACGATTCATTGTCTCATCCGTTGCCGGAGCCACCAACAATTGCCGTAAATGGATCGTCAAACGATTTAGAAGATGATCCTTTAATGAAGTTGATTGCCGAATGTGCGACTGACACTGGCATTAGTGACCTCGCTCACGAACACGACCATTATCTGTACGGAACACCAAAGCGCGGGGATTATGGCAAGTAAAGTTTTTGTTGATACAGCCGCTTGGCTGTCGTTGTTCAACCTTCGAGATGGCTCACGTGCTGCGGCAATGAAAGTCATGGCGCAGTTGCGTCGGCAAAAACGCAAGCTGGTCACCAGCGAATTCGTGATTTTGGAATTGGCTGACGGTTTATCAAAACCTCCAGTCCGCACCAACGCTGTCGGCTATATTGAAGGCATAAGGCAGTCGGAAGACATAGAGGTCATCCCTCTCAGCCGCGATTTGCTTGACCAGGCTTGGGATTTGTATTGCCACCGCTCGGACAAAGGATGGGGCTTGACCGATTGCACCAGCTTCATTGTGATGGAGATGGAACAGATTTCCGAAGCTTTTACTTCCGACCATCATTTTGAACAGGCCGGTTTCACCAAACTTTTGTGAGCTTATGTTTGTTGCCGACACCATCAACTTCCGGGAAATCGTGATGAAAGAAGCTCTGCCGCTCGCCACGATTCAGAACGCCGTGATTGACTTCCTGCGTGGACGTGACGACGTAGTTCTGTTCGGCGCGCAAGCCGTCAACGTGTACGTCAACGAACCGCGCGCGACTCAGGAGGTGGATTTGATGTCTACGCGCGCAGCCGATTTGGCGGAAGAACTGCGCGACCATCTCAGCCGGTTGTTTCACATCGCCATCCGAGTCCGCGAGATCAAAGACGGGCTTGGCTACCGCATCTTTCAATTGCAGAAAACCGGCAACCGGCATTTGGTTGATGTCAGGTCAGTCAAATCGTTTCCGCTCCTGCAACGCATTGATGAGATCAACGTGCTTTCGCCAGCCGAGCTAATCGCCAGCAAAGTCATCTCCTATCACCAACGACGCGGCAAGCCGAAAGCCGGTACTGATTGGCGCGACTTGGCTTTGCTGT
>JAEUQP010000785.1 GCA_016789645.1 Acidobacteriota bacterium
GGCATCATTGGACGCAACGGAGCAGGGAAAACGACTCTGCTGCAAATCATTGCCGGTGTTCTGCAACCCACGCTTGGCGATGTTCGGGTCGAAGGTCGCGTGACCGCCTTGCTCGAACTCGGCAGCGGTTTTAATCCCGAATACACAGGCCGCGAAAACATCTTGCTCAGCGGACAAATTCTGGGTTTTAGCGAAGACGAAATGCGGCGTCGGTTGGATGTAATTGTGCAATTCGCCGAACTCGAAGCCTTTGTGGATCAGCCGGTCAAAACGTATTCCACCGGAATGTTGATGCGATTGGCGTTCGCTTCGGCCATTCACGTGGATCCGGATGTGTTGATTGTTGACGAGGCTTTGTCCGTAGGTGATGTGTATTTCCAGCGCAAATCGCTCGACCGCATGGAGTATTTCCGCAAAGCCGGAAAGACCGTGTTGTTCGTTTCGCACGATCCGATGTTGGTGCAGCGATTTTGTACAACCGCTTTATGGATCGAAGGCGGCAAAGTGGCGATGACCGGCAATGCGCGCGAAGTCGTCACGGCGTATCAAGCCTTTTGCGCAAAGCTGGAAGACGACCGATTGCGCAATGCCGCGCGCAACGGTGGCATTGGCTCACTGGAACACGATGCGATTTTGCGGGAACTGCAATTGACCGGTTCGCGCTGGGGCAACGGCAAGATTCGTTTTGCCAATGTGGAAATGCTGAATTCACAAGGCGAATCAACCTGGGTATTCCGTACCGGCGAAGAAGCGACAGTTCGATTGCACATTGAATCCGACGCCGATTATCCGCAACCTATCTTTGCCGTGGACGTTCACCGTTACGACGGCATTTTCATTGGCAGCATCAACAACCTCGACACTCACGCCGCCTGTTTGCCCATCAAACGTGGAAGCAATTCGATTGATCTGCATATCCCCAAGCTGGAACTTTCCCACAACGTGTACTTCCTTTCGCTGAAAGCTTACACGCAAGATGGTTCGCCCGATTGGAATGATCCGGCGGACATTCACAATCAGATGTACCAGTTTGATGTGGTGTCAGAGCAGGCGACGCATGGCTTGATGAAATTTGACGCTGAGTGGTACGGTACGCCCGCGCGGTCGTAAGGTGTGGATGGAACAGGCTGGTTACGCGATCAGATTTTCCCCACGATTCTCTTCCAACCAATTATTCTCAGGAGTTACGAATGCCACAAGTATTGTTAAATGCTGCCGGGCCATTGCCCTTGACTGTCACGTTTGCCGCTGAAAGCGACGCTCCGATCACATTTTTTGTCGCCGGAAGCTGTTGGTCTCAAGTTCCGAATGTTGAAATCGGATTTGCCGTGATTCTCGACGGACACCAGATTGGAAATGCGACGATCTATTCCAACGGTCCGAGCACCCACAGAGCCGTCGTTCCTCAATTTATTCCTTGGCAATTTGATGGGCCAGGAAATCACACTTTGGAATTGGTGGCGCTGCCCGGCGCAACGGTTTCGGATGTGAATGACCGCTTTACCGTCGTGGTTGTGGATTGATGACGTTTAGGCCACACGAACGGAAAGGCAGTTCCCGTTCGTGTGGCTGACAGATTGTTTACGCCGAAAATCGTTCGCAATAATTGACGAACTCTCCCGCCAATTCCAGCGCAGCCTGCGCTGACGCTTCCTCCGCTGAGCCAGCTTTCACGGCTTCAAACGTCGCCAACAAATTTTTCCATGAACCGTTGGTTTTCCCGGAAAGCACAAACAGGTTTTCAAATTCCCACAATGCTTCCAGCGAAGTGAACGGATCAACCAGCTTTTGGTAGAGCGGAACACGTGCGGCGGCGGCGGCGGCCTCATAGGCTTCCAACAAGACTTGTTCGTAATTGCCGTGCAGCAAATACGCCTTGGCTTGTTCCAGTTTGGTATGCGCGGTTTCAAATGTCGGCACGACCTCGGCAATGGTGGTTCCGGCGCATTCGCCGCGCACGCCGGAACGCACGGTGAACTGTTCGTTTTCGTGGCCGTAATCGTCGTAAAACTCCGGATTGGTATCGAAGGCCGGAATGGCTTTCAGTGGTTCCAGCACTTCTTTGACGCGCGCATCGCCAACGCGAGCGATGAAGCTGTTGAAGTCTTCGTCCACAGCTTTTTCCGCATCGTGCCATTTCAGCAACGTTTCCACGACGTGGATGGCGTTGCGAGCAGGGAAGCGTCCGAACACTTTTGCCGCGTGCGGTTTTCCGTGGTTGGATTGCCCGCCGAGAAACAACAAGTGCGCTGGCAAGTTGTGCCCATCGTGGGAAACGGCTGCGGCATGAAATCCGATATTGGCAACGGCATGTTGCGCGCAGCCATTTGGGCAACCGGAGATTTTGATTCGCAAGTCGCGATTCACTTCTCGATAAGGCGCGAGCGTTCCGGTAAAAAACGATTCGGAAATGGCATTGCCCAAGCCTTTGGCCGAAGCGATGCCCAAGCGGCAGGTATCAGCTCCGGGGCAGGCGGTGACGTCAGCGATGGTTTCCGAACCGGCATCGCCCAACGAAATGTTACGAAGCTCTTTGTATAGTTCCGGCAAATCTTCGACGCGCACCCAGGGCAGAAACAGGTTCTGTTCGATGGAAACGCGCAATTGACTGGCGGAGAACTTGCGAGCAACGTTGGCCAAATCGCGCGCGCGGTCAGAGGTAATGTCACCAAGTTTTGTGCGGACGTGAATGCCACGAAACCCTTCGATGCGATGGGCTATGACAGAATCCTGCGCCCAAAGCTGGTAAGCAGGATCGTTCGTCAGTGGATGCAGTACGTTCGGGGTTGATTGGGAGTTCAATTCCGGTTCAGCGGCGTCTTCCAGAAAATCTTCGATGGGCGGCAATTCGCCGATGATCTGGCGTTCGGCGTCCACTTCGGCTTTGAATTTTTCCCAGCCCATTGTTTGAACCAGAAACTTCATGCGGGCTTTCATGCGCTGCTTGCGTTCGCCGTACCGATCAAAGATGCGAATGACCGCTGTCGTGAAGTTGAACAGTTCTTCGACGGGAAGAAACTCTGAATAAACGTGAGCGATCATTGGGCCGCTGCCCATGCCCCCGCCGACGTGGACTTTGAAGCCGCGACGGATTTCGCCGTTTTCTTCGCGCGTGACGGCGTGGAACCCCAGATCGTGAAAGGCCAGCGCAGAATGATCGTCGGCGCAACCTTCAAAGGCGAACTTCATTTTCCGCCCCATGTTCTGATTGTGTTTGTTGCGAAGCAGGAATTTGAACAGCGCGCGCGTGTACGGATACACATTGAAGATTTCGTTGTGTGAAACACCAGCGCGGTAACAGGCCGTGATGTTGCGAACGGTATTGCCGCAGGCTTCGCGCGTGGTGATGCCGACTTCTTCCAGTTCGCGCAACAGGGCAGGCGCGTTTTCCAGCAACAGGTAATACAACTGCGCGTCTTCGCGCGTGGTGAAATGAATGAAGCTGCTGGCGTATTTGTCTGCGACATCGGCCAGCCGAGTCAGTTGGTCAGCCGTCAGATAGCCACCAGGGATTTTGATGCGTTGCATCTGTACGCCCTCTTGACGCTGCGCGTAAGTGCCGTATTGCAATCGGAATTTCTGCATCTTGGTTTCGCCTACCAACCCAGCCCGGAATTTTTTGATCTGTAGTTCGTAATTGGCCAGTTCGTCTTCGATAAAATCGGGAATCGGCGTGGTCGAAAATTGAGTGGAAGTCGCGTTCATGAGTCTCCTGATTGTCTTTGCGCTGTCTGGAAAAACAAAAACGCTCCGGTTTCTGTGAATGAAACCGGAGCGTTTTTTCATCGTTTCTGTGCTGCAATCTCAACCTGCGATGTCGATGCTTGCTGGCAACCGGTTTCCTTTGGATTTCGCCGGACAACAACAACACATCAATTTCGCGCAGCCACGTTGGGCGACTGCGTCAGCGTTATTCAACTTGAAACGTTGGTTGATCATTTGAAAACCGGTTCGAGATTGGTCAAACCAAAAATACTGAGCCGAAGTTTTTTTGTCAAATCGGGAAACGTGAAGTGTTAGCGTTTGACGCCATAAATCACGCGCACTTCTCCGGCGTCAACGCGCGCGTTATTCACGCTGCGCGCGTTCGGAATCCCCAGAATCAGATCGCCCGGTTCCGAAGCATTGAAGTTGGCAATGGCGATTCCGCCTGCTCCCAACCGATCGCCCGGATCGGCTCCGACGGCCATGTAATCAGCTTGTTTGGTTGCCAAATCCAAGACGGACGGCAAACCGGTTTTGGAGCCAAACACCACATACACTGCTCCAAGCGGATCGCGGCGCGAATCGCTGATGTCTGCGCCAGGTGCTCCAATGGCCAGATCAGCGATGCCGTCTCCATTGAAATCGCCAACCGCCAACGAAGACCCAAGTGCATCAAGGTGTTGATCCTGAACCGCGCCTGCGCCGTAAATGCTCAAATCCGCCGGACGGCCTTGCAACGTTGTGCCGCCATAAATGACGAAGACGGCTCCTGTACCCTGTCGAGCGGGGCTGGCGTCCGCGCCCACCGCGCCAATGATCAAATCGGTTTTTCCGTCGCCATTCAAATCGCCCATTGCCAATTGCGAACCCAGATTGTCGTTTTCTCCCGTACCGAACAGAATGACGGAAGCAGCCTGCGGAGCCGACTTCACTCCTTCGGCGGCGACCGTCAGCAGATAAACATTGCCGCTGCCTTTGATGCCGTTCGGGCTTGCGGCTGGCGCTCCCACCGCAATATCCGCCAATCCTTCTCCATTGAAATTGCCTACGGCCAGCGAACGGCCAAGCTCCCAA
>JAEUQP010000820.1 GCA_016789645.1 Acidobacteriota bacterium
AACGCCACGCACGCGGACAAACCGCAGAGAGCAAACACCAGTTTTACCTTTTCCATCCTCATCGTCGTTCAGGTTATCGCCTGTTTGATTGATTCTTTGGTTGATTCGCGGCGGGACGAAAATCAGAAATCCATCGCCGCAAGGCAAGATTGTTCCGGTTACCAGACCGGTTCAATCGTCGCCAGTCAATGCCCGCCTGTTTTTCCGTATGGCAAGCCGAGCAAGGACTGATTGGAGCTTTGGTGTCAGCCTTTTTCTCGTCGCGGAACGTTTTGTGGCATTCGATGCAACCGGCTTTGATCTTTGTGTTCGTGCTGCCGGAAATGCCGTGATAAGCCTCTTCGACGTTGACGCCTCCACCTTTGCTATCAGTATCCGGGTGACCGACTTCCTTATGACAGGTCACGCATTTCAACACAACTTCCACGCGCGAATCCTTGTTCGTGTGATGACAATCCTGGCAGCTTCCCGAATACGTTGGTTTGATATGGGTTCCGTGATCGAAATTTTCGACCACGCCCCATTTGTTATGTTGTCCCCAATGCGGACTCTCTTTCGGATCGCCAAGCCGGATGATGCCCGTCGGCGCAGGCTTTGCGGTTCCACCGGCAGCAGAGGGAGCTGGCGTTGAAGTCGTCTGTTGAGCCGGTGCAGGTGTCGGTGCAGGAGTTGGTTTCGGCGGCGTAGGCGTTGTCGTCGGAGCCGGATTGGTTGCCGGGTTTCCAGTCGGAGCCGGTGTTGGTGTGGCAGTTTGTTGCGGCTTCTGTGTTGGTGCAACCGGAGTCGGCGTAGGTGTCGGTTTCGGTGCAACCGGAGTCGGCGTTGGAGTTGGCGCCGGAGTCGGTTTTGGTGGCTCAGCCGTCGGAGTTGTGGGAGTCGTCGTTGTCTGTGCTACGGCTTGAATCGCCTTTTTGCCGAAATGGCTGGGCGGCGGCAATGCCACTCCTTTGGCGGCGAATTGTTTGATCGTCGCCAGCGAATGACAGTAATTGCATTTCGACGTTTCCAGCGTCACAGCGCCTTCGATCTTCGTCTGCATTCCGTCTTTTTTGTGGCAATCCACGCAGCCCAATGCCAGCGGCTGTTTTTCTTTCGTCTTTCGATCTTCCAGATAAAAGTCTTTCAGCGAGTTCGCCGTTTTGCCTGTGGCGTGACACGACAAACAGTCGGCGACGGTTTTGCCAATCGCATCGTCGTGCGTTTTGTGGCTGAACGGCAAGGGCGATTTCGCGCCTGCTTTCGGCGGATTCAGTTCAGTGTTGACGATTTGCCGCGCGAACCAATGCACCGCCAGTTCCGAACCGGCGACGGGACGATTGTCCTTTGGCGGTTTGGCCGTTTCGGCGTGGCAGCCAATACAGTTCGTCGCAAACGTGTTTTTCGGATCGGGTTTGTTCGGCTTCGGCGACGAAACGATTTTCGGATCCAGATGACAAACAAAACAATCCGGATGCGAAGGCGCGCTCATTTTTACGCCCGTGGCAAAGTTGATTTTGGCCACGGTCACCGGAGCCGTGTTCATCGAATGGCAGGCCGCGCATTCAAACCGGTTTTTGTCCAACCCTTTGTTGGCTTTGGCATCGGCTTTGGCGTCGTAAAATTTGATGCGTTCTTTCAGCGGAGTTTGCGTCGCATATTGTTCGTAATAATCCACGTGGCTGCCGTGCGAAAAGCCATCGTAAAACTGGGAAATGCCGCCGCCGTCGGGATTCGGCAATTGGCGGATGTTCGTTGCCATCACCTTTTGATCGAATGATGTGCCGGTGTGGCAGATCACGCACATTTCCAGCTTGGTGCCTGCGCCGGTGAACGCGTGGCAATCAATGCAGGCCGAATGCGTTTTGGTGTCCTTCAATCCGTTTTTGTGGCTGGGATAGCCGACGATTTCCAGATCGTGCTGACCCGCGCCGAGTTTGTCTTTTGTCGCCGAACCGTGGCAATAGGCGCAGTCCAAATCGGCGGTCAGCGTTTTATTGGTCAGGCTTTTGACCTTTCCTTTGTGAGTTTTGTGCTGGAACTTGGAATAGTTCGGGCCGGTTGCGGGGCGTTTTCGTTGGGCTTCTACGCCCGGTGAAAATTCGAAAGCGCGCCCCCAAAACACGGCACAGAAGACGATGAAAAGAATGGCAACGAATCGTTTCATGGTTACAGATTGGGATGTCGTGGGAATTTCACCCAGGGTAACCGCGCTCCACGCACAATGAACTGATCGGCGCGAATCGGGTCAGGAGCTTCAAACCCTACGCTTCCCGCAGCGGCAATGATGTCGTCCTGATCTATGCCGTCGCCGCTGATGCCAATGGCTCCGACCAACACGCCGTTTTTGTACAGCGGCACGCTGCCCGCAAAAATTTGAGTGCCATTTGGCAAGCTGGGAATCGCCGTGCATCCCGTCACAGGCAATCCGCTCAGAATTCTGACCAGCGACGTCCTGATCAGCGAAAGTTGCAAACCGGTATTGAACGGCGACCAGAGATTGATGGGTTTCGAAAACGGGCCGTTTGGCGTGCTGTCAATGCCGTCGGGCAAAAACGGACGGCTCAAAAAACCGAGCGCACGGTCGCTGAACGCAATCGAACCGTCCAACCGTATTCCATCGGCAGCGGCAGCATCAGCGAATTTGGCGAATTTCCCCGCTTCGGCAGCGCGAAGTTCGTTAGCAGCGGTTGCTTTGCTGAAAAACGCCGCGCTGCGAGCTTTCTGCGCGCTGACATCAAACCCAAAAATTGGCGCATCCTGCGTGCTGAACAATCCGAGAACGGTTCCGGTCAGATCGGTGACGGCGATGTTTACTTCGGCGGGCGAACCGATGGGAACTCGAATGGCAGCTCGCGTGCGATATGCCTGTTGCGCAGCTTGCGTGATGATGCGCGTCACATCGGCCAGGGTCAGTTGCTGGCTGCCATTCAACGCTCCATTTTTGAACGGGAAGAATCGGGCATCCACTCTGCCGGGAATGCCACCGAGCGTCAGCGGCGTAAACATCGAAGCCGCCGCCGCGCGAATCGGAAACGCAGCCAGCACGGTTCCTGGCAAGCTGCCGAATGCCGGAGCGGGGCCGCCGGTTTGTGGTGCATTGACGTAAGGCAACCGGTTTCCATCCACCAAAATTTGATCGCCACGAATCGCCGGAGGAGGTTCGAAGCCCAAGGTCGCCGCGACGGCGATGATTTCTTCCGGGGATTGATCCTGATCCGAAGCATTCAGATCAACGGAATACAATCCGTCACCTTCGATGCCTACGCCACCGGCGGCCACGCCGTTTTTGTAAATTGGCGCGCTGCCCGGATCGCCCGACAAACCCAAGGGCAGGTTGGGCGTTTTCACGTCTGAGCAAGGAAGCTGCGAAAACTGCACGCCGAACAACGGCCCGCCCGGAGTATTTCTGGCCAGCGGCGGAAAGTGTTCCTGCACGATGAAACTGGCCGTGCGCGTGGTGAATGCATTGCCTTGCGTGCTGAAAAATGCCGAAGTGCCGGCTTTGGAAATCGCTGCCAAAGCTGCCCCGTCGCGCAAGGGCCCAGGCGGAGCGGCGAATGTGCCATCCGGATTTCGGAGAGGAATCACAACTTCGTTCAGCCCGTCCGGGTCGGCAGGTTTGCCCGGCGCGCCGGTTTGCAAATTGGTGGCGCCGATTTTGATGTCGTTGCGCGCGCCGTTCATTTTGAACACGCCCAACACATTTCCTTCTTTGTCAGCCACCGCAACCGTGACCGGCAATCCGATTTGCTGGGCGCGACCAACGGCTTGGGCAATGATCTGTTGCACATCGGCAATGGTCAGCGAATTCTGCGAAGGCGCAGCTTCGCCAGCCATTCGCAATTGCACCGTGTTGCTGACACGGCCTTCGGCCAACAACGTAATGTCCGTCGTTCCGCCCACCATATCGGACGGCAACATCACATTGATCTGATCCAGGCCGGAAAAGAATCCTTGCGCGCCGGCATACAGCGGAACGATTTCTCTGCCGCCGATGCGAACTCGCAACCCGGTGACGCTGCGAAACCCGGTTCCGAACAGCAACAGATAATTGGGGCGCCACGAACTGCCGGCATTGACGGCTTTGGCAGACCCATCCGGATTGACAACGCTGTCGTACAACACGCCGTCGTAAGTCGTCAGCGCAACCGGCAGTCCGCGTCCGGTGTACGCCGTCGTGAAAATCGCCGGAGCCGAATTGACCAGTTGCAATGTGCCGCGGGAAATTTCTCCGTTTCCCGAAGTGATGATGATCTGCGCCGCGCCCAGCGCAGCCTGATCCGGAATCAGGTAATTAATCTGTCCCGAAGACACGAAAAACAGCGACGCGACATATTCAACATTGCGACTGTCAATCACACGAACCGTTGTTCCAGCCAACGAAGTCGGCAAAGGAACAAACTGCGCCGATTCGGTTCGCGTTGCCAGATTGCTGCCAAACGCGGCGGCAATCGCTCCCGGCGACAACGTGGCCGCAAAGCTCGCAGCGTTGACACTGACAACGGCGGCATTCGGTGTGGCGGAAACTTTGGCGGGCGTGGAAATTCTGAAAAACAAACCTGAAGCGATGATGACAGCGAGAAA
>JAEUQP010000823.1 GCA_016789645.1 Acidobacteriota bacterium
GTCTGAAGGCGGAATGACGGCAACGTCTTTCAACTGCTCCAATTCGGTCAACACCAGTTGGCGAACTTCGGCAAGCTCGCGGACTTTTTGGCGGCAATACTCCGCGCCGACCTTCATCGCTCCAACGGCGGCAAGCTGCGAAGCCACAGGCGGACAAATCAAAATCGTGTCCTGAATCTTGTTCACCGCCGAAAACAAATGTTCGGGAATGACCATAAAGCCGATGCGCCAACTGGCGAAGCCATAAGCTTTCGACAACGAATAGAGCGAGATCGTGTGTTCGCCCGCCCCGGCAATCGAACCGGGCGAAAAATTCCGCGCATGGCCATAAGTGAAATACTCGTAGGCTTCGTCGTGGATGTGATAAATGCCTCGCTCTCGGCAAAGTTCGTTGACTTCGCGCAGCGCTGACTCGGGATAAACGGCGCCGGTCGGATTGTTCGGCGAAATCGTAACGATGGCACGCGTCCGTTCGGTGATGGCTTCGGCAATTCGCTTCGGCTGCAACTGGTAATTTTCATCGGTCGGAACCAGCACCGGTTTGCAGTTGGCCATTGTGATCGCCATTTCGTGGTTGAAGTAATACGGCGTTTGCAAGATGACTTCATCACCCGCGTCGGCCACGGCCAGCAGCGCGTTGATGAACGCCATGTTGCCTCCGGCGGTGACGACGATGCGGCTGCCGTTGAGTTCGATGCCGTTTTCCTGACGCAACTTGGCTTCGATCAATTCCAGCAAAGCGGGAATTCCATAGACGGCCTGATATTTGTGCAGTGAAGCGTCAGCCAGCATCACGCTGATTTGATCAAAAGCTTCGGGCGGCGGCGGATACCAGACGACTCCCTGCCCCAGCGAAATCGTGCCGGGATGTTGGCGAATCAATTCGCCGACAACAGGAATGATCGGCGTTTGGACAGACTGAATTCGGAAAGACTCTTGCATCTCAAAATCAAAAATCCACGAAGGACACGAAAAACCACGAAGATTTGTTTTTCCGTTTTCGTGCCGCTTCGTGTCCTTCGTGGATGAAACTTATTTCCCTTGCAGTTTTTTCCAGGCCTCAACGTAACGAGCGGTTTTCGGATTCGCGTCGTTCCATTAAAGACTCTTGCATCTCAAAATCAAAAATCCACGAAGGACACGAAGAACCACGAAGATTTGTTTTTCCGTTTTCGTGCCGCTTCGTGTCCTTCGTGGATGAAACTTATTTCCCTTGTAGTTTTTTCCAGGCCTCAACGTAACGAGCGGTTTTCGGATTCGCGTCGTTCCATTTCGGAGCTTCGGGATTGTTGGCAATCATCGTCAGAGCCAGCGCAATCATCCGATTGGTTTTGGCCAGATTCGGATAATTGATCTTGTCCCAGTGATCGCCGACTTTGTGGTAATCGGGGAAGATGAACGCCACGCAGAGCGTATGCGCCGGTATTCCTGAGTCGGCCAATGCCTGATTGTCGCTGCGGCCAAAAAACGAATCGCTGTTCTTTTCGTGTTTGTAGACATTGATGCCGGTCAATTCGCCAGCCTTCTTGAAGATCGGCCCCATATCCGAAAAATCAAATCCCGTCAGTGTCGCTGAGTTGGTTTTGTCGCCTTCCACATCGTCTGTGCGGCCAACGTGTTCCAGATTCACGTCGGCGACGGTTTTGTTCAATGGGAAGACAGGATTTTTGCCGTAATACCGCGACCCCAGCAACCCGCGTTCTTCGCCAAAAACCGTCATAAACACGATGCTGCGTTTCGGCGGAGTTTTCATTTTGGCCAAAGCCGAAGCCAGTTCAATGACAGAAACGGTTCCGCTGCCATCGTCGTTGGCTCCATTGTTGATGGTGTCAGTTCCGGCCATTGCAGCAGTCATTCCAATGTGATCGTAATGAGCCGTCACTAAAACGTACGTGTCTTTCAACACAGGATCAGAACCGCGCAGCACGCCAATAACGTTGCTGGTTTTGAACGACAGCGTTTCTTCTTTTTGATCGCCAGTGGGCGGAGTTTTCGTGATGACTCCGGCTTGCGTCAGTTGCTCAACTTGAGGCGGGCGCATACGCATTCTGACGGAACCGTCTTGGGTGGCGGCGTCAAAGGTTTCTCCGTTTTTCGTCAACCTCCAGTGAGCGGTTTGAAAGAAACTCTTTTCGCCATTGGCATTGGCGTCGCCCGCCGGTTCCAAGCCTGCGCGGCGAAACTGCGCGGCAATGTATTCCGCCGCAATGTCCAATCCGCGCGAAGGCGTGGCTCGTCCTTCCAGCGCGTCCGAAGCGATGAATGACAAATGCCCTCGTAGCGAATCTTCGGAAATGCGATCCAGCGCCGCTTGAACTTCCGGCTCAATGGCAGGAGCGGTTTTCTTTGTGGATTTTGCTCTGGGCTTTGGCTGCGGTTTGGCTTGTTGCGATGACGCTTGCAGCGCAAAGCAAGCCAACAACACGATCATAAAAATGCCGCGCGCGGCTGACGATTTCGCCACGCGCGGAAACTGAATCAACATATCTTTACCTTCCTGAGAGCGCAGGCGTCTCGCCTGCACTATTGGGTTTGACGAAGCGCAGGCGAGACGCCTGCGTTTCCAGCTAAACCATCGGTTTGTCGAAACTGTCCGACCAGACATAGGCGTCAATCAACGCTTTCTCTCCGTCTTTGCCGGGTTTGGCGTTGCCGTGTTCCATCCCCACCACGCCGGTGAAGCCTTTGGCGTGAATGTGTTTGAAGATGTTGCGGTAATTCATTTCGCCCGAAGTCGGTTCTTTGCGTCCCGGATTGTCGCCGACCTGAAAATACGCGACTTCGCTGTAAGCCAGATCAATGTTCGGGATGATGTTTCCTTCGGTAATTTGCTGGTGATACATATCGTACAGAATCTTGACCGAAGGGCTGTTGACCGCACGGCAGATGGAATACGCCTGACCGATTTTGGTCAAGAAGAGTTTCGGATGGTCGCGGCGCGTGTTGAGCGGTTCCATCACCATCACCAAACCGGCTTTTTCGCAGATTTCGGCGCAGCGGCGAAACATATCAATCACACTGGCGGTCTGGTATTCCCAGTCCAGCCGCGTGTCGTAACAGCCCGGCACGACCGTACACCATTTGGCGTTGAGCCGTTTGGCGACGTCAACCGCATTGCGAATGTCTTTCAAAATCGGTTCGCGCAATTCCGGTTTCCAGGTGGTGACGGCAAAGGTCGGATTATTGAAATCCTTCGTCGCCACAAACACGCCCATGGTCATGTTCAAATCGGCCAGCGTTTTGCCAATGCCTTCCTGCACTTCAACGGGACGATCCGGCGCGCCGTTGTCTTCCAACGCCGTGAAGCCCTGTTCCGCCATGAATTGCAGTTGCGCTTTCAGGTCTTCGCCCGCATGGTTTTTGAACATGCCGAAATGCGGCGCGTAATTCAGCTTGAACTTTCGCACGGGGGCCAACGGATTGGGCACAGCCATTCCTTCCATCGCGCTGGCTCCGACAACAGCCGTCGCGCCGGTCGCAAGAAAATCTCTCCGGTTCATAAAATTGGTTCCTTTCCGAATTTGGAGTGAAAGTGATCGGTGATGATGCGGCAACTCTATAAACCATCTTTGCGGAGATTGAAAGGTGACCAAAGAGTCATTCTTGCCTTAAATCTCCATCAAATTCTGAATGATTGAAAACTTCTTGGCTCGAACAGACGTTCATTGCCAAACGGTTTTGCGGATGGTGGAAAATAAACTTTAACCACAGGAGATCTTGATGACCCAATTCAACCAAACACCCCAAACATCCCAATCATTTTCGCTGGAGTCAGCAATCTGGCGGTCGCTGGAGTCATTTCGCGTGGACGAACCCGACACGCCCTTGAGCTTCGTCAAACGGCTGGCGCGTGAAAATCGCTGGTCGTTGAATTACGCACAACGAGTTTTTGACGAATACAAACGATTTGTCTTTCTGGCCATGGCTGCCGGCCATCGCGTCACGCCTTCGGACGAAGTAGATCAAGCCTGGCATTTGCATCTGGCGTACACCGAATCGTACTGGACGGAAATGTGCGGCAAGCTGCTCGGCCAGCCGCTGCATCACGGCCCCACCAAAGGCGGCCAACAGGAAGACGACAAGTATTTCGATTTGTACGCCCGAACGCTGGAATCGTACGAACGTTTCTTCGGCCATAAGCCGCCCGCTGACATCTGGCCTTCGCCGGAAGACAGATTCGACCGAAAGCTTCGCTTTGCGCGACTGAACACGGCCAATTATTGGTTGCTGAAAAAGCCTGATTGGAATTTCAAACGGCTGGCAACTTACGCGGCACTGACGATCCTGAGCAGCTTAACGCTTTCCGCCTGCGCGTCGGTTTCGCGCGGAGGCGCGATGGTGACAGTGTTCATCGGCCTTGTGGTTGCGTTTTTTGTGATTGTCATCGTCCGGTCTCTTTCAAATCAAAACCGCCAAGCCGGTGATGCTTCTGCTGGCGCAGATGGCTGCGGCGCTGATTTTGGCTCCGGTTGTGACAGTGGCGATTCCGGTGGCGATTCCGGCGGCGATTCCGGCAGCGACGGAGGAAGTTCCGGTTGCAGTTCCAGCGGCTGCGGAGGCGGAGGTTGTGGTGGAGGCGGTTGCAGCAGCTAATCCGGTTACCGCAGCAAAAATCCGTTTCGCAATTCGTCCGCCGGATCAATCAGGAATTCGTGCCGCCCGGTGATGTGAGCCGTGCCTTCAACTTCGGGGATAATCGCTGCGTGCGGGCCAAAAGTCGTCGTTTGCGCGACGCGCCCGGTGAAGGTGCTGCCGATGATGCTTTCGATGATGATGGATTCGCCGATGCTGATTTCTCCACGCGCGTGATGAATCGCCAATCGTCCGCTGACGCCGGTGCCAGTGGGCGAACGATCCACTTCGCCTTCGGCAAAGACGCAGACGTTACGGCTGTGATGC
>JAEUQP010000846.1 GCA_016789645.1 Acidobacteriota bacterium
GATACGTTTTGGGAAGTTTGTGTTTGGGATCGGCAATCTGATGCTGTAACCACCCGGCATTGGTCAACAGCAACAACCCTTCGCTTTCATAATCCAACCGCCCGGCGGCATACACATCGGGAATGTTGATGAAATCCGCCAACGTCGCGCGGCCAGCCTCGTCGGTAAACTGGCACATCACCTGAAACGGTTTGTTGAAGAGAATCAGTCGATTCATCAGATGCTCATGCTTCACGTTGAACATTCCAAATCAGACAACCGATTCGCGCTGAACCAGATAAAGGCCGCCAGATACGACCTGCATCAAGCCTTTTTGCACGAGTCGGACAATGGCCGCTGTAATCAGTTCAGCCAGCTTGCGTCCGGCTCGTTCGTAACCCAGCAAGCGCGCCGTTTCGGTGATCAGGGTTTCGTTCATTGCCATTTTCAAACTGTGCAGCGCCCGCATCACCGCCGCTTCGTACTCTTCCGGACAGATTTCCTCAGCACTGAACTCATAACCGGGAATCGCCCTTGACCGAACAGGAACAGTCTTCTGTTCACGCCACCATAAGAACTCGCCGACAGCGAATAATTTTTGTTGAGCCGCCTGAGATCGTACTACTTGTTCGATGCGTTCGCGGATGCGGTTGCCTGCGCGGGCGATTTGCCAGTGGGCAGCCACGCGGCGGACAGCTTCAGCCAAGTGAATTGGCGATTCAAGCTGGACGATGCGCAGCAGCGTTTGCAGGATGGCGGAATCTGCCGCGCCGTGAAATTGATCGGGCGAGCCGAGAGGTTGCACAGACGTCAACTGGTAAAGCGGCGGCAAGGGCAATTTTGCTGGAGCAGACAACGTGACTTTGGTTTGCGTGGGCACAGCGTTCGTTTTCTCCACTGAAGGGGCGGATGTTGTCGAGAGCGGCGATTTCACGCCATTGCTGGGCACTCGTTTGGCCGCTTCGCGCGATTGTTCGATCAACGACAGAATGCGCGCGATTTGTGCATTGCGGTCATGATACCAATCGGTTGACCAGATGCGGTGAATCCGCCAGCCTAGCCGTTCCAGGATCTCTTGCCGCAAGCGGTCGCGGTCACGCGAGGTCGCTGCACTGTGATAAGTCGCGCCGTCACATTCTATGCCAGCAACGAAGCGCCCCGGCGTTTCGTGGTCGAGCACGCCGAAATCAATGCGATAACCGGACTGGCCGACCTGTGGAACCAGCCGCAAGCCTCGCCTAGTTAACTCTTGGTAGACTGACAATTCAAACGGAGATTCCAAAATCGCCGCTGGATCAACCTTCGCCTGTTCCAACACACCGCGTTCGGCGAAAAGCAGATATTCGCGTAACAGCCGGGCGCCTTCGCTGGTCGAGCGGGTTGGATCTATCTGGTCTCCGCGCATTGATGTGAACAGCCGCAGCGACTGCTTGGCGCGCGTCAAAATCACATTCAACCGCCGCCAGCCGTTGGGGCCGTTGATCGGGCCGAAGTTGTGACGAACGCGCCCTGTAGCGTCCGGGCCATAAGTCACACTAATGAAAATCACATCGCGGTCATCGCCCTGAATGTTCTCTAGGTTTTTGACGAAGAAGTGATTCTCACCCTTGTTAGCAAAGAAAGATTCCAACAATGGATCTTCGCGGCGGCGCTTTTCCAACTCGTCCAAAATCAAAGTCTGTTGTCGAATGTTGAACGTGCCAACGCCGAGCGACAGGTGAGGCACTGTTCGTATGTGCTCGCAAACGGCATCAGCCACGACGCGTGCTTCGATGGGATTCATTCCTTTGCCTTCGTAAACGCCGCCAGCCCATTCAAAGCGCACGCCAAAATGGTGCGTATCAGTTTCCGGGCCGGGAAAAGTCAAAAGCTCATCTTCATAAAAATTACGATTAGAAAAAGTGATAAGCGATTCGTGGCGGCTTCGGTAATGCCATTTCAATCGCCAGCGTGCAAAGCCTACGCGGACAAAATCGCCTAGAACACTTTCTGGGCTATCAAGAAGTACATTTCCTTGTTCTTCATCCTCATCCGCATCCACACCATCAACGGCTGCGATTTGTGACGCGAAGAAATTCGTCGGCGGAAGTTGCTTATCATCACCAACGACAACAACTTGCTTACCCCGTACGATAGCACCGATGGCATCCTCAGATGTGATCTGGCTGGCTTCATCGAAAACGACTAAGTCAAATTTATGACGCTGCGGGTCAAGGTATTGCGCGACAGAAAGAGGACTCATCATCAAACAAGGTTTGATTGTCAGAACCGCATTTGACGCCAGGTTGAGTAGTTGCCGTAATGTACGGTGACGACTTTTCTTTTTCAATTCTGTTTGTACGATAACCAGTTCGCGTTCCAAATGCCGGTCTGTGACCAGCTTACCGCGCTGTTGCAACAAGCGATGGCGTATGCGTTGACGAGCGATTTCCAGCGCATGCTGATCAAGCTGTTTGAATTCGGCAATGCGTTGCTCGTGCGTCATCGCGCGGAAGTTAGCCAAGCGCGGGCGCGCCGCCGATACCAGATCAAGCCAGTTGCGATAGAACAATCGTTTCAAGGCCGGGACGAACTGCTCCGGGGCGATCCGCATTTCGTAACATCGCCGCAGCGCAGCGCCGCCGATGCCATCCAAACAATGACGCAAGCTGCGTTGGTACTGCGTCCACAAATGCAAGCCCGCAAAGTTATCACTCAATCCTTCGAGGCGATGGATGACCGTCTCCATATCGTTTTCGGCGGCGACAACAACGCCGCTGGCCGGAGCGAGCGCCGCCAGCCGCGCCGCTTGCTCAATCGTTTCGCGCGCCAGCCTCAGAGATTCGCGCAGTTCGCCAACGCGCGCTTGTGCGTAAGCCACATCCAGCCGACCAGCAGCGGCCATCTCAATGCCTTTTGCCTGCAATGCTTCTTCGATGACGAAGCGGCGTACACTGACAATCCATTCGGCAAAGCGCTGTAACGCGCACCAATCGCTTTCCGCCCCACGCCAGTGCTGTCCAAACAGCGATTGCCCAGTGACTTCGCTCGCGCGTAGAAAGAGAAGATTGTAGCGACAGGCAAGCGCGATTTGCAGATCGGCAATCAACTGTTCGTTGCTGGCTGGGCGATAAGTGGATTGAAAATAAGAACGCAGCGCTTTGCGGTCGCGCCAGAAAGCTAGGCTGAACACGCGCGTCCAGTTTCGGCAGGCTTCAGCATAGCGGTTGAGCAAAGACGCGAAATCCACTTCAAGCAGTTCGGGCTTGTAGCGTACAATCGTTTCGTCACGCTGCGATACATATTCGCTACCTCGCCGCAGAATTTCGCTGGCTTCGGCGGAAAGCGAATTCCAGCCGCTGTTACGTAGCAGGCTTTCGCTGGCACCTGGCGACGCGGCCAGCGAAAGCGCAATCTCGCATAGCATTTCCACTTGCCCGAAGGTGCGCGCCGTTGCCGCGCCGATCTCTTCGGCAAATTCGGCAGCGTTCTCCACCAGCTTAGCCAGACGAATTAGCGCCACGTCAATCAACTCCTGTAATTCACCTGACTGCGCCCCCGTAATGTTTTGCAGCACACAACCACGCCACGGATGACGTGTCGGGTCGCCGACTTCGTTAAGCAACGATGCATGTTCGTCAAAGTCGCGGCAGAGTTGATCGAAGTTTTCGCTTGTGTAATTAGGGAGATTGGTAACCGTCGCATTGATTACTGGCGCGCCTTTCACCTGATCGAATGCGCCAAATATAGTAAATGGCTTTTCGTTCAACTTGCCGAAAGGCTCGTGGAGGTCATTTACATAACCAGTCAGGTCTTCGCGCACTGCGGATAGGCGGTTCATCGTCCCGTCGGTTGTGGGCGGCTGCGCACCTCCCTTGTTCAGCACGCGCGCCAATTCCTCGTGGACAATTTTCTTATTAGTTTTGTTGCTGTGCAGTTCTAGGCAAAAGTCATTAAGACCAAGCGTCGCCAGTCTGTTATGAACCACATCGAGCGCCGCCATCTTTTCGCTGACGAAAAGCACGCGCTTGCCGCTGGCCAGGGCATCGGCAATCAGGTTGGCGATAGTTTGCGATTTGCCAGTGCCGGGCGGACCTTCCAACACCAGATCGCGCCCGCTGCGCACGGCCAGTAGCGCGCGCTGCTGACTGGAATCGGCATCCAGCACGTGGTCGGTCGTTTCTGGTGACAGGACTTGATCCAGCTTGGCATTAAGCAATTCATCTGGCAACGGTCCCAATCGATCGCCTTTGCCCAAACACAGCGCAGTGATGACTGGATGTTCAGCGAAGACTTGTTCATTGATCTCCAGATCGCGGTACATCACAAACTTCTGAAATGAAAACAGACCAAGATAGATTTCATTGGTTACGCGCCAGCGAGCTTCGTTGGAAATGAGGCGTTGAACTTGGGCGAAGTAATCTTCGAGGGCGAAGTCTTCAGAGATTTCGGGCAGCGGCGGCAGCTTCAATCCGAAACTTCGTTTCAGCTTTTCAGTGAAGGCAGGATTCACAACCGGGTCTTCCTGCGCGGCGCGCAAAGTGAATTTACTGCGCGCGTTTTGCCGGTTCAATTCCACTGGCAAGAGAATAAGGGGGGCTTTCAACCTGGCATCGGAGTTTTCGTCTTCGTACCACTCAATCATTCCCAACGCCAGAAAGAGCGCACTCGCGCCCTGTTCTTCAAATAAGCTTGCTGATTGCTGGTAAATGCGCAGTAGATTCATCGCCAGTCGTTCAGGCGCTAGGCTGGTTTGCAGCTTAGTGTCAATGTGATGACTGGCGAGTTGTTCGCGATCGACGTGGCTGAATTCATTGCCTGAGTCCGTGGCTTCTTCCTCTTGATCAGAGATTACCGCTAGGCCTTCAACCGGTTTGACTGAGACCACCGATGCTGCCGATGCCGGTTGAAAGCTCATCGAGCGATTGGCGATCTGCAAAGTTCGAAACACTTCGGCGGGCAATTCGTCAACGACACGGATGGTGGTGACTGGAGTCGGTTTGAAATTGAGCAGGCGATTGCGAAGGGTAAGGTCAATCAATTGCTGTTTCCAGCGTTCCAGGCGAAGGCGAATCGGATCGGTCATAATAGGTTACTCCATTATGGCTCATGCTGAAGCTTGAAAGGTCGGATTGTTATGCGATTTTGAAGGGGCCAGGTATTGAATTCGCCTCGTTGAGGAAAGTTGCAAGAAACTATCCTCAACGAGGCAAGCGAGAGTTTACACTACCTGTCAAGAATCAAGGGAGACTCCTGTTGCACTCCTTCATTCTCTTGCCTGGCATTCTTTTTGGCAATTCTCCAATGACGACAGGTTCAGAACATTCATAACCTCGGCGGGGTTATAGTGGCAGCGCCGTCAACGCGTCATCAATTGTCTTGATGGCGAAATCGCACTGGTCTTTATCAATCACCAGCGGGGGCGACAAACGAATCGTGCTCTGGCCACAGCCGAGCGTAATCAAGCCACGCTGGAAGCATTCCAGTTCGACTTGATGCTGCGCTTCGGCGTGCGGTTCTTTGGTCACACGGTCTTTGACCAGTTCGATGCCGATCATCAACCCTTTGCCGCGCACGTCGCCGATGATCGCGTGCTTGTCTTTCAACTCCGTCAAGCCTTCCAGCAAATACGCGCCCATCTTC
>JAEUQP010000851.1 GCA_016789645.1 Acidobacteriota bacterium
GTTGTATTTCGACATTTTGAAAGATCGTTTGTACACCTACGCGCCAAAATCGCTGGCGCGACGGTCAGCGCAAACGGCGCTGTATGAAATCGTTCGTGGTTTGGCGCGATTGGCCGCGCCGATCCTGGTGTTCACGGCGGATGAAATCTGGGAACACATTCCCGGTGCGAAAGCCGAAGCCGAATCGGTTCATCTGACGGTGTTTCCGGCTTACGACGAATCGTTGGCGAACGCGGAGTTGTTGGCGCGATACGAACGGCTTTTTGCAATCCGCGATGCAGTGACGAAAGCTCTGGAAGACGCGCGCAACGCCAAATTGATTGGCGCGGCTCTGGAATCGAAGATCACGATCTTCGCCGACGCCGATACGCGCAGCTTCCTGGAATCGTTTGGCGAAGAGTTGCGATTCTTTTTCATCGTGTCCGGCGTCGAATTGAAAGACGGCGCTGAGTTGAAGGTCGAAGTCGCGCGCGCCGATGGCGAAAAGTGCGAGCGTTGCTGGCATTACACCACCGACGTGAGCAGGGATTCGCGCTATCCCGGAGCGTGCGGTCGTTGTGCGACCAACCTTGAACAGATGCTGGCGCAGTAGTCTAATTGCAATCGGCCACCCCGCTAACCTTTCCCGTTTAGGAGGAATGACTATGTCGGGTGACAATGGCAACAGTATGGAAAACAAATCTACGCAGGAACTTGAGTTTCAAAGTTTTGTGAGGCAACAGCTCGAATTGTTGTTTGCCCAGCAGACAGAGATGAGGACTGAAATGCATGAACGATTTCTGCAACTTAGTCGTTAAATCAAGGATTTGGACATCAAAGTGGATGTATACACGCGTGAGCATTCGTATATGAAAGACGACATCCGCGAAATGCGTGCGAAGATGAATCTGGTTTGAGAAGTGAATGAAAAGCAAACTTCCTTATTTCGTCATTGCGGCTGTGGTGCTGGCCGCCGATCAACTGACAAAGGCTTGGGCCGTCGCAAAGCTCAAGCCTGTTGTTTTGATCGAAGTCATTCCGGACTTTTTTCGATTGGTGTACGCCACCAATCGCGGAGTCGCGTTCAGCATGTTTGCTGACGGCGAATTCGATGCACGCTGGGTGTTTGCCGGGATTTCGTTTGTGGCGACCTCGTTTGTTTCCATTTATCTGGCACGCACGTCGCCGGGCAAACTCAGGTTGAGTCTGGCTCTGTCGCTGTTGCTGGCGGGCATCGTAGGCAATTTGATTGATCGTGTGCGGTTGGGCGAAGTGGTGGATTTTCTGGGCTTTCATTGGCGCGATCAGTATTCGTTTCCGATTTTCAATCTGGCCGATACGGCGATTTGCATCGGCGCGGGATTGCTGGCGCTGGATATGCTGTTTGAGGAAACCCCTGCCGAACCAGCAACCAACTCCCAGCTTCAGGCTGAAGAAACCAACCTCAACACCCGACAACACGAAGGCTGAGTTCAACATTTTATGTTCCCCGAACTTTTCAAAATCCCTTATCTCAATTTTACGATTTACACTTACGGCCTGTTGGTGGCGCTTTCGTTCATCGTCGGGTTATGGGTGATGTCCCGGTTGGCGGCGCGCGACGGATTGGATAAACAAAAAGTTTACGATCTGGGGTTGTGGGTGCTGGTGGCGTCGCTGGTTGGATCGAAACTGTTGCTCATCATCACCGAATGGAATGACCGATACAGCGGCAACATCGGAGCGATTTTCAGCCTGGATTTTCTGCGCTCGAACGGAGTGTTTTACGGCGGCTTCATCGGTGCCGTGATCGCTTCGGTGATTGTCATGCGGAAATACAACATGCCCTGGTGGCGAACCGCCGATGCCTTTGCGCCGGGCATTGCCATTGGTCATTTCATCGGGCGGCTGGGATGTTTTAGCGCCGGTTGCTGTTGGGGCGAACCTACGACGGCTTGGTGCGGAGTTCATTTCACGGAAAAAGGTTACGAAGCGACTGGCGTGCCGACCATCGTCAGCCAACTGACTGACCCTATTCAGCAAAGAGTTTGGGCGGACAAACTCGGAAGCCCGGATGCTCTGGTCAAGCTTCATCCAACGCAACTTTATGAAGCCGCTGCCTTGCTGGTGATTTTCATCGTACTGTTGGTAATGTTCCGCCATCGCAAATTTCACGGTCAGATTGTGCTTGCGTACGCGCTGCTGTACGCCACCGCTCGTTTCATTGTCGAATTTTGGCGCGACGATCCGCGTGGGGAACTGCTCAACCTTTCGACTTCGCAATTCATCGCCGTGCTGCTTTTCATCGGCGCGCTTGTTGGGCTGTTCCTAAGACTGCGAAGCCAGGCAAAATCGGCGAGTCCACAATCCGCAACCTGAAATCCGCAATCCTATGCGTCTTGCTTATTTCAGCCCATTGCCGCCGAGCAAATCCGGCATTGCCGATTACAGCGCCGAGCTGTTGCCATATCTGGCGAAAGGCGCGGACATCACGGTGTTTGTCGAACAGGCCGACGAAGTCCGCTTGAACCAGCACTGTGAAGATTATGCGGTTCAGAGTGCGACGCATTTTGCTGAAATTCACCGCCAGCAGCCATTCGACCTTTGCATTTATCACCAGGGCAACAATCCCCATCATGAATTTGTCTACGAACGCGCATTGCAAACGCCGGGCTTGCTGGTGTTGCACGAACATTGTTTGCATCACCTGATTGCGTGGCGAACGCTTGGCCGCCACGATGAAGAAGCCTATTGGGATGAGCTTTTCCATGCGTATGGGCGACTTGGCGCTCGCGTGGCGGAAATGCGCGCGTTGGGAGTTGGCAGCGAATACCAACAATTTTTGATGCCGCTCAATCGCCGCCTGGTCGCCAACAGTCTGGGCATCATTACGCACAACGCGTACGCCGCTTCACAGTTGGAAGGTTTGAGTGAGGCCACGCCCGTGGTGCTGATTCCGCACCATCTGGCGCCGCAGACGTTTGAACTGGATACGATGGACGCTGCCGAATGCCGTCAAAGTCTGGGCATTCCTGACAACGCCTGGGTGATTGCTTCGATGGGGTTCGTCACGCAATCGAAGCGAATTCCGACAGTGCTGGCTGCGTTCAAGCGTTTATTGTCCGTAGTCCCGAATGCGATGTACGTCATCGTCGGCGAAGACCATTGGAAGTGGAGCGTTGCTCCGGCAATCGAAGAAATGGGCTTGAGCGAAAAGGTGCGCATTACCGGATACACGACCGAAAAAGATTTTTTTCGGTATTTGAAAGCTGCTGATGCGATTGTCAATTTGCGTTTTCCGACAGCGGGCGAAACTTCCGGAACGTTGATTCGCTCATTGGGCGCAGGCAAGCCAGTGATCGTGACAGATTTTGGCCAGTTCGCGGAATTGCCGGATGATGTGTGTTTGAAAGTGTCCGCTGGACCAACCGAAGAAAAAGAATTGTATGCGAAGTTGCGCGCGCTGGCGTATCGGCCAACACTGCGTGAACAGCTAAGCCGTCGCGCTTCGGAATGGATTCGCAGCGAACACGAAATCAGCCGATGTGCAGCGCGTTATCTGAATTTCGCTGAACAAATTGTCCGGCAAACCAGTCGCCTGAAGTCGGAACAACGAACACGCTCGCTGGAGTTCAAAGAAGCCGAAACGATCAAACTCAACGAAGATTCGCTGGAATACGTCAAAGGTTTTTTTGCTGAAGACCCGAATGCCAGCAGTTATTTGCAAAAACACGGCAAGCGAATTGTCGAAACCGTTGAACTGGTTCCGGTCGGTGATGAATCCCAGCGTCTGTT
>JAEUQP010000862.1 GCA_016789645.1 Acidobacteriota bacterium
CCGTTTGGATTAAACGTCGGAAACACAATCGTGTCATCCGAGGCCGTGGCCACATACGACGGCAAACCGAGCGAAGTGACATTGAAACCGCGTGAAAAGTGCGTGGCATCGTTGTTGAAGCGCGTGAAGCCCGCGTTCAAATGCAGCACCAGACGCGGCGACAGCGTGTTGACGTAATTCACCACCCACGTTCCCGGCACGGAAGTTTGCTTCGGATTTTGAATGGGTGACGCAAGATTGCTGACGCCATCAGGAAACGGCCCGGAGTTATACAGCGTGTTGTGGTCTTTGATAACGCGCCCGAAAAGCTGCTGTGTTGCAGACAAGTGGTAATCAATGCGCGCAGTGAATTGATGGTTGTCTGTGGTGGCCAGCGTATTGGCAATGTAGTTATTGCTGAAGCCCAGGCCGTTGGCATTGCGCACGCCGGCAGAGTTCGGCAGCGGGTAATACGCCACGGCAGCCTTGCCCACGGGGTTGATTTGCGCGGCGGGAATGATGTTGTCGGCAAAGGCCACGCGCGAACCCGCGCCCGGCTGTCCGGCAGGAATCACCGTTCCCGGTACATAAATCTGCCCGATGCGCGCCGGAATCAGATTGCCGCGCGTATCCAGCACCGTCACGCCTGAAATCTGAGCGCCCAGCAATTCCGAAAAATCGCCGTTGCGCATTTTGGCCGTCGGCACGGTCGAAGCCTGTTGACGGGCCTGCGAAATGCGCAGGGCTTCGTAGTTGAAAAAGAAAAACAGCTTGCTTTGTTTGCTGAACCATTTCCCGTATTTGCCAAAACCTGGCAAATACACAGGCCCGCCCAGGTTGCCGCCAAATTGATTGAAGCGCAGTTTTTCCTTGACGCCATTCGGATTGGCGTTGACGAAAAAGCTGCGCGCATCCAGCGCGTCGTTGCGAAAGTATTCAAACAGCGTCCCGCGTAGTTCCGTCCCGCCGGAGCGCGTTGAAAAATTTAGCGCACCGCCGCCCGTACGTCCGTATTCCGCAGGGAAAGAGTTCGTCACGATCTGAAATTCCTGCACCGCGTCTGGCGAAGGCCGCAGCGAAATGCGATTATCGCCTTTATTGGAAAGCGGAATGCCATCCACCAACGCCTCGGTATTCAGCGTGCGTCCGCCATTGATGGAAACTTCGCCCGAAGCCGTCAGATCGGGGTTTGCGCCGCGCGAACCGGGCGCACTGGTCACGCCGATTTCCAGTTGCGCAAGCTGAAAGACATTGCGGCCATTCAAGGGCAGTACGTCCACGCGCGTTCTTCCAACCACGCCGCCCAGTGTACTGGTTGTGCCCTCCAATCCAGTTGGTTCCGTTGCCACGATGTTGACCGTTTCAGTTAAATCGCCCGTTGCCAGCGTGATTGTTTGTTCGGCAGTCTGTCCAACTTCCAGCTTGAGCAGTGGGTGGCGATAGCTCTTGAAATTCGATGACCGCGCCTCCAGCGTATAGCTGCCTGGTTCCAGATAAACGAACTGGTAATGGCCATTGTTGTCTGTTGAAAAGGTCTTTTTCAGACCATTGGCATCACTGATGAGTGTAACAGTGACATTCGGCAAGACATTGCCGCTGCCATCAACAACGATACCTTTCAGCGTGGCGGTTGCCGTCTGGCCAAAGGCACAGATGGCGGCACCAACTGTTAAACCAACCGTTATCAACAGAGTCTGAATTGACCTTTTTCGCATGCTTCCTCCTTTTTTAGATTTAACTTCTGCATAAGGGTTCGATTCGTACCTGAAGCTTACAAAGGCGACGGCTGGATTCGAACCAGCGTGAAAAGGTTTTGCAGACCTTTGCCTATCCACTCGGCTACGCCGCCTCAATGCTGTAACCGCTCGTCAATGGAGTTCAAAAAATGCGGTGAGTCTGATGAGGACTCACCGCTTCGAAGAGTCCATCAATTTAAGCACCAGCTACGGAAGTAACTCGCAAAGAACTGTCGCTTTCAGTAAAGCCGTAAATCATTTGAAGGCGGCGACGGGAATCGAACCCGTGAATAAAGGTTTTGCAGACCTTCGCCTTGCCACTTGGCTACGCCGCCTCAAAAGTGTCATCTGGCCTGCGCCGTGGTTTGTTTCGCAGAGAGGTAAATCAACTCACCGGCTTCAATCGCCACATTCAGCCGGTTCTGTTTCGGAGGCAGCGGGCAGGTGGCGTAAGCCGTAAACGCGCAAGGTGGATTGATTGCCTGGTTGAAATCCAGAATCACCTTGCCGTCTTTGGGCGCATCCGCATACAGAAAGCGGCTCGCGGCGTAGGTAGTTTTGTTGCTGGTCAAATCACGGAAGATGATGAACAGCCGATCTCCGCCGGAATTGACCGGTTCCAGAGTGTATTCCTGGCCATTGAGTTTGAATTTCAACAGACCGGGGCTTTTGTAGTTTTCGATGTCGCCGAGGATATTCACAATCGGAATGTCTTTCGGTTGGTCGTAAGCGATGAAGTCAGCGGCAATACGAAACGATTCTTTGGCTGGATACCACCGCAGGCCTGTGAAGTTTTGCCGCGCGAAACTGTTTTTGTCTTTCAGTCGAATGCCCCAGCGGTCGCCACGTTTCAGCAGCAAAAAGCTCAAATCGCCCGCTTCGATCACTTCGGGTCGTTTCACAGTCTCGGAGTGCAGAACCAGTTCGCGCACGGGCTTGCTGTTCGCTGTGACGATGGCGCCTTCGGCCACGCGCAACGTGATTTTGCCGTTGAGCCATTCAAATGAACCGAGTTTATCCGGCGCTGATCCCGGCGGTAACACAATGTCGTTGGTCGGCGCGGAACCGAATTCGTTTTGTCCTTCGCGCAGCCAGAACAGACCGGTCACCGTCAACCAGCCGTCGTCGGCTTTCAATTTGGCTTCGCGCTCTGCGCGCCATTTCTGGATGGTTTGATCGTAAGAATCCTGGGCGCTGGCCGCGACGGCAACGACCGCCAGCAATACGAACCCGGCGAAAAGCTGGGCAAGCGAATGGCGAATGTTTGAAGTCATAATTGTGTTCCTTCTGAAAAATGGTTCTGAAATGACGAAACCCGCTGTGGGCGTGGAGCCTGACAGCGGGTTTCGTGTGAAAAAGCCTGTGGATTGGCTTTTCATTCCCTCAGATCAGTCTCCGCAATGCGCGTGCGACAAGACGCCAGACACATACAGCAACAACAGCAGCAGGTAACGTTCCGCTCGCGTTTTCGGCTGTCGGTGAAGTTGTTCAGTGTTGGTTGCATCTTCTGTCGCATCGTCATCGAGGGTAAGTAAATTGCTCGTTTTTCAGTGCTGCCGAGTTGAAAAACCGGAAGAGTGAGAATGACTTCTCACTCTTCCCAAGGAGAGTCCATCAACTACGCACCAGCTATGAAGTAACTCGATCAGGCCGCAGCTTTTTTCAGCGGCTGTCGCAACGCCGCAATCAACACTTCGGCCACTTCCTTGCGCGTGAATTCCGGCGGCGGAATTTCGCCGTTGGCCAGCATGTCGCGGACTTTTGTCCCGCTCAAACTGACGTGGTGTGAAGCGTCGTGCGGGCAGGTTTTCAGCGAAGCCATGCCGTCGCATTTGCGGCAGAAAAACGTGTTGTCGAAAAACATCGGCGTGATGCCGATCTCTTCCGCCGTGAAATCGCCAAAAATTTTCTGCGCGTCATAAGTGCCATAATAATTGCCGACGCCCGCGTGGTCGCGGCCTACGATGAAGTGCGAACAGCCATAGTTTTTACGAATCGTTGCGTGAAAGATGGCTTCGCGCGGCCCGGCATAACGCATTGCCGCAGGCAACACGCTCAGCACGGTGCGATCCGCCGGGTAGTAATGCTCCAAAATCGCTTCGTACGCGCGCAGCCGCACATCC
>JAEUQP010000910.1 GCA_016789645.1 Acidobacteriota bacterium
TTGGACATTGGCGCGCTGACGCCCGAAGAAATCGCCGTAGCAATTTTGGCCGAAATCGTGCTGATTCGCCGTGGCGGCAGCGGCGCTCCCAAAAGCCACGAAGGCCCGATGGCGCGCGCCCGTTGATTTGTCTTCCCACTAACGCCAGACATTTATTGAATTGGCAAGCTCTTGTTCTATCGGTTAGTATGACAACGGTTCAGGGCAACCGCTAGACGGTTGAATCTGTTACACAACAACGAATAAACAATCAAAAGAGAGTGAGGCGATTTTGGAAATGGACAATACTGCTCAACAGAATGTTCAGGATGCGTTTCTGAACAACCTTCGCAAAGACCGCGTGAACGTGACGATCTACCTGATGGGAGGCGTCAAACTGACCGGCAAGATTCGCAGCTTCGATAAATTTTCGCTCGTGCTGGAATCGGGGAATCTGGAACAGTTGATCTTCAAACATGCAATTTCAACGATTTCGGTTCCGCGCGGCAGTTTCCACCATCCGCGCCCCGAAGGGTTTCAATCACATTCTTCCGGCCCGGCCTTGTCAACGGCTCCGCCGCCAATCAGCACCAGCTCTTCTTCCTCTGCTCCGGGAGCGGCAAGCTCAGGGTCAGCGGCGTCCGGAAGTTAGGTGAACAATCAACCTTTTTTCAACGAGCTTCAATCAGTGTTGTCCACCGGTTGAAGCTCTTGTTGTTTCTATTTGACGACGTATGAATGTTGGATTTTGCGGCGCTCACCGCACAGGCAAAACAACGCTGGCGATGGAAATTGCGCGGCTGACCGGCAGACAGTTTGTCCGAACTCGCGTGTCGGAAATTTTTGCCGAACATGGGCTGCATGCCGCACAAGACATGGATTTTGCCACGCGGCTCAAAATTCAGTATCGAATTCTGGAAGCCTGCGAACAGGATTGGATGAACGCGACAGGCGATTTGGTCACGGATCGCACACCGGTGGATTTTCTGGCGTACACCCTGGGCGACGTGCTCGGCAAAACCGAAGTCAATCAATCTGAGTTCGAACATTATCTTGAGCGTTGTTTTGACCTGACCAACCGGTTTTTCGGCACCTTGGTCATCATCCAACCCGGCATTCCGCTGGAAGTCGCCGAAGGCAAAGCCGCGCTGAACAAAGCGTACATTGAACACATCAACAGTCTGGTCATTGGGCTTTGCCACGATCAGCGTATTCACAACCGCATCATTAACATTCGGCGCGAAGTGACGGATTTGGATGAGCGCATTCGTCTGGTTGCGGCAGCGTTGTAAGGCTAGTCCGCGAAAGCTATCATCCGCTCGCTTGACCGATTGATCCCAACCACAAACCCGAACAATGAACTAGATGGAGGAATTATGCGGCCATACACCCAGAAAGTTTGCGCGCTGCTGGCCTGTGTTGCTTTGGCATTCACGACGATTGCCGTGGATTGGTTGCACGTTGCCAACGCTCAGCAACAAGACGCCAAAAAAGACGACTCAAAACCGGCGGAAAAGAAAGACGAATTGATTTTGAAGCCGGAAGGAAAAATTTCCTTCACCACGGACGAAGGAACCTGGATGTCGTTGGATGTTTCGCCCGATGGCCAGACGATTGTGTTCGATCTGGCGGGCGACGTGTACACGATGCCGATTGCAGGCGGCGAAGCCAAACGCATTTTGGGCGACACGTCGTTTGAATCGCAGCCGAAGTTTTCGCCCGATGGCAAATTGATCGCGTTCATCAGCGACCGCAGCGGAGCCGAGCAATTGTACGTTTGCAAACCTGACGGCAGCGACGTCAAAGCCATTACCAAAGGTCGCGGCGCGGGAATGCTGATGTGGGTGTCGCCTTCGTGGACGGCGGACGGCAATTACATTTTGGCGTCGAAATCCGAACGCGGCATCGGCACTTTCCACGTTTACATGTTTCATAAAGACGGCGGCAGCGGAGTCAGTGTTGGGCCACCGCCTCCACCACCGCCGACTCCCGGGCAGCCTGCTCCGCCGACCGGGCCGCAACTGAACAAAATGGGAGCCGTCGCTTCGCCCGATGGCCGCTTCATTTACTGGGCGCAGCGCAACGGAGCATTCAGTTACAACGCGCAATTTCCATTGTGGCAGGTGGTTCGATTCGATCGCGACACCAGCGAAACGACGACAATCACCAACGCTCAGGGCAGCGCCATGCGCCCGCTGCTGTCACCTGACGGCAAACATTTGGTGTATGCCACGCGTTGGAAAACGCAGACAGCCTTGCGTGTGCGCGACCTGGAAACCAGTCAGGAACGCTGGCTGATTAACGGCGTGACGCGCGACGATCAGGAATCGCGCGCCACGCGGGACACGTTTCCCGGTTATGC
>JAEUQP010001021.1 GCA_016789645.1 Acidobacteriota bacterium
GGACAATTCTGCCTCATTCTGTTTTTGCAGCAAATCGCTCAATCGCTGATCTTCGCTATCAGGCATGTGAAGTTTAGCAATCTCCAACACCTCTCTGTCCGAACAAAGTGAAATTTGTGTTCCCAGACGTTCGGTGTCCACCGCAAATGCGTGTTCGATCCTTTCAACAATTAGTTCGTCAATCCGGCGGCGCGAGTTTCCAGCAATGACAGACAAATTGGCCCAGACGCTTTCCGGCAAATTTATTGTGATTTCCATAGGCTTAAAAACCTTTCCCTGAAATTCTACTTCATTGCAGTATTGGTTGTCCCTTTGCTGGTTACCGGACGTTCTTCGCTGCTCAGCCGGTGGCGAAACTGTTTGCTGGTGGCGATTTCCATCGCCAGTTGGGCAAACGTCGCGTCGCTGCCTGCGTTGACCATGCGCTCGACCAGCAATTGATCCGACGCCAGTACCGTACGTCCCAGCGCAAATCCGACCAATTTATAGGACAGCGTTTTGCGAACTTGCGGCTCTTTGGCGCGCAGATACTTCAGCAACCCATTCACTCCGGCAATTTCGGTGTTGTCGGCCAGTGCGGCGGAATCTTCAATCGCATTGCCGTCGGCGTATTTATCACGCCAGCGCCCGGTCGAATCGAAATGTTCCAGCGAAAATCCCAACGGATCAATGCGCGTGTGGCAATTGGCGCAGGTGGCATTGCGTTTGTGCTGTTCCAGCTTGGCTTTCAGAGTCAATCCGCCAAAAAGTTTGTCATCCGCCGGCAACGATCCGGCATCGGCAGGCGGCGGCGGAACCGGCGTTCCCAGAATGCGGCGCAAAATCCAGTCGCCACGTTTGACCGGGCTGGTGCGCAACGGGGCCGACGTAGTCGTCAAAATCGCTCCCAGCCGCAACAAGCCGCCGCGATTGAACGCCGTCGCGCCTTCAACCAGTTCGGCCTGATCTTTGGATTTGATCTCTTTGCTCACGCGGTAAAACTTCGCCAGGTCCTGGTTCAAAAACGTGTAATCGGCAAAGAGCAGTTCGCTGACCGGGCGATTTTTGCGAATGATGTGTTCGAAAAACGAGACGGATTCGTCGTACATGGCTTCTTTCACATCGTCGGTGAATTCGGGAAAGCGCGACGTGTCCACGCCTTTGTATTGATCGAAGTGATAAAAGCCCAACCATTGGCCAAAAAATTCCGTCGCCAACCGGCGCGCTTTCGCATCGGCCAGCATACGTTTGACCTGCCGTTTGATGCCTTCGGCATCGGTTAGCTCTCCGGCATTGGCGGCTCGACGCAACTCGTTATCAGGGATCGAAGACCACAAAAAATAACTCAGCCGGTTGGCCAGTTCCCAATTGCTTAACGGTTGCGCATCGAGAAGTCGGGTGTCAGGAGTCGGTAGTCTGTAACTGGCAGGAGAGGCTCCCGACTCCCGACTCCCGACTCCCGCACTCCCGCTCTGTTCAATGTGATACAGAAACTGCGGCGCAACCAGAATGCGCGTCAATACAGCTTGAATGGCTTTGCGATGGTCGGCTTCAGCGCGAAACGTTTGCTCGTAAAACGCGCGCAGCCCGAGTTTTTCTTTTTCCGTCAACGGACGACGCCAAGCTCGGCTGGCAAAATCCAGACAATCAGTAACGTGGCCGGCGCGCGCCGCCGATTCTGCCGCCATCACCGCATCGTAGTGCGCTCTGAGCGGCGTGACGAATGGGCGCATTTCGGCGGGCAAGGTCGCGATTCGCGCTTTGTCCATTTTTGCGATGTCGTCGCCGTTCAAATCGTAGCCATAATGTTTGGCCAGCATCCGCAAATAGTTGTTGTGGTATTCAAACGAAGCGTAGAGATCATTCCAGGCTTGATCGAGTCGTTTGCGAGTCGCGGCATCAATCAGGTTTTCGACAAAAAATTTATCATCGCGGATGTACTTCACCTTAACGACAAATTCGTCGTGTTCGGGCACGTTGTAGGTGTTGTCGAACGGATCAGGAATCGGGTCTTTGTCCGCCGGCGTAGGTTCGCCGTGGGAATTCGGCGGCAGCAGCGAAACGTATTCTTCGACTCCAGCGCGAAAGGCTTTGTACCCGGTGCTGTTCATATCGCCAATCAACGCGCGAGTCGGTTGGCCACGCGTCGCCCCGTCGGCACGGTCGGAAACCACAATGCGAACCACCTGATCGCGGTTGTTGCCGAGTTCCACATCTATCTGCAAATTCAACAGCATTGGCGCGCCTTCGGGCATGGGAACTTCAAACATCACCGATCCCGCCGAAGCAAAATCGTCCGCGCCAATTTGTTTGCCGTCGGGACTATGGCCGAAATTCAACCGCTGCGCCGTTTCTGCGCTGACGATGTCTTTCAACTTTTTACGTTCGCCGGGCGGAACGATTCCTCGCCGCAAATTGGCAGCAGCTTCGGCATCGGCGGCCAACACCACAGCGGATTCTCCGGCGGCAACAGTTTGGCGTTGTACCACCGGGCGAAACCCTACGGTCAGATTTTTCCAGATGACGACGGGTTTATCGCCCATTGCCGGATTGACGTTGGCCACGTTCAGGTAAATTTTGGCCGGACCGGCTTGGGTCGCCCCGCGACCGCCGCCGCGCACATACGCAAAGCGATGCGTCGGGTTGACGTTCAACGTGCGGTCGCTGAATTCCAACGGGCTTTCATCACCTGCGCCGCCTGCGGCCACATCGCCGCGCGCGAACAACCAACTCGGCCACGTGACAGAGAACTTTTGAATCTCTTCGCATCCTGCCCGTGCTTGAGCGTCGTTGGCTTTGGCATTGGCGGATGGAGCGGGCAACTTGCGCCAGCGAGCCACGATTTCCGAAGACGGGTACCCCAACGAAGGTTTGTTGACGACCTGCCAGATGTGCTCGGCGAATCGCGCCGTGATGCCTTCGCGCGCGGCCAATGATTTCAACGTTGCATTCGCTTCGCCGAGCGCCGCGCGATGTTTGTATCGCCACGCGACGTAAAACGCCTTGCCGTATTTGTCCAAGCCGAACGGTCTGCCGCCTTCGCCGGAAACGGTACGGAAGCCATAAGCTTCGTAAATGTTCCGAATGCGCGTGACGGCGGCAAGTTCAAAGCCGCTTTTGCCGGGGTGCGAGAAAAACTCCAACGGGCCAGCGCCGATGACGGCATGGTTGGCGACGATTTTGGCGGCAGCCAGATATCGTTCCAGATTGGCGTCCTGCATAAACTGCACGTCGCCGAAATTCGTGAAGCCTTCGCCGCCGACGGCATCGCTGGATGAATCAATGCCCAGATTCACATCCAATCCGGTCAGGTCTTTGATCGTGTAAGCGTATTCGCCGCTGGTCAGTCGGCGCACGGTGACGCGTCCCGGATCGCCATCATGCTTTTCGGCGTAATTGCGAAGCTCGCCGCGGATCCAGGCGATGGTTGCCGTGCGTTCGGCGTCGCTGGGTTGCGGCATGGCTTTGGGCGGCATGGTTTTGTCTTCCAGCGCCGCCGCCACTTTTTCCCATTGCTGAAAGGTTTCGGCGACGGAGGGCTGCGACAGCAGATGTTGCAGATTCATTCCCGCTTTGGCTGCCGAGCCGGTATGGCACATCAAACAGTATTCCTTGAACGTCGCTTGAGCGGTTGAAGCCGCCTTGGTGGCTTCCTGGGCGTTTCCGGCAATGCCGAACGGCCGCACGTTGCCAAGCGTCAGGCCAAAGACAAAAACAAACGATAGCAACACCAACGCCAGCTTCGCTCGCCGCCCGTAGCTTGCGGCCTCCTGGTTTTGCCAATAGTTCATGAATCTCTTCATGTGATCGTACCTCTTTATGAACTCGTCTTGCAGATTCGGCGGGACGCTGAAAACCTCTTTTCAGCTCATTCGTATTGACGCAGGAAGTTAAGAATCGGGTACGAAATTTTCGCGCCCATCCCGTCGAACTAAATCAGAAAAAACAGCTCTGATTTAAGCTCGGCGAGCAATTTTCGCTCTCACCCGCCGAGCCGTCTTCCCTGTTCGCTTATGCCGGTTTGGGGTGAACCCAGGGGTTGCGATATTCGCGTTTCAACAATTTGTTGGCTTCACTGTCACCGACGACCTGTTGTTTGGTCGAATCCCATTTCAGCGAGCGCCCCAGCTTCATGGAAATATTAGCCAGAATGCAGCTTGCGGTGGAAATGTGGCCCTGTTCGATGTCGGCAACCGGTTTGTCGCGCGTTTCGATGCAGCGCAGCAAATCTTTCATGTGGCCGCGAATCGCCGGAGCCACATGTCGTTCCAGGTCTTTTTCGACCTTGTCTATTGGATATTCTTCCAATTCAAACTTCACGTCCTGATGAATCGGCTGTTCGTTCTTGTCCATCGGGATAAAGTCGTAACTCTGCACACTGGCTTTGAGCGTTCCTTTTTCGCCGTAAATGGTCGCGCCCCACGGATACTTCGGATCGGGCGGGTGGCCGTATGTGCGGTGCTGCCAGATGACCGGAAATTCCGGAAAGTTGAAGGTCGCGGTTTGCGTATCGGCAATGTTCGCCTTGCTGCGCGTGTCTATCAAAATGCCACCATTGGACGAAATTTCCTTCGGCCAGCCCAAACCCAACATCCAGCGAACCATGTCCAGCATGTGAATGCACATATCGCCCATGATGCCGTTGCCATATTCCATAAAAGCTCGCCAACTACGCGGATGCACCAGTTTGTTGTACGGACGCAGCGGAGCCGGTCCCGTCCACATTTCGTAATCCAGACCTTCGGGCGGAGCCGTGTCGGGCGGATTTTCTTTCGTTCGCATGTGGTAATAACAGTAAATTTCGACCAGTCCGATTTTGCCGAGCTTTCCCGGTTTGATGACCTTTTCGATGGCGTCAATCAAATGCGGGGTGGAACGACGCTGCGTGCCTACCTGCACAACGCGATTGTGTTTGCGCGCGGCGGCAACCATCGCCTGCCCTTCGACGACATCCACGCTGATGGGTTTTTGGACGTAAATATCGGCTCCGGCCTCGCAAGCGGCGATCATCGGCAACGCGTGCCAATGGTCGGGCGTGGCGATCAGGCAAATATCCAAATCTTTCTCTTTCAGCATCTGGCGATAATCGCCATACGTGCGCGGAGTCTTTTTTGATTCCTGCCGCTCGGCGACTTGCGCGGCACAATCAGCCAGCATCTTTTTGTCTACGTCGCACAGCGAAACGACTTCGACGGGAGCAACCTGCAACAACCGAAACAGGTCACTTTTGCCGTACCATCCCGTGCCGATCAATCCGACGCGAGCTTTCTTTTGCGCGAACTCTTCGGCGAATTTGTAATTGCGGCGCAAGACCGCCGGGGCGAGCGCGAAAGCAGCGCTTTGGCGGATGAATTCTCGA
>JAEUQP010000037.1 GCA_016789645.1 Acidobacteriota bacterium
CGTTCCACTTGCTGTCGCTGGTGATCCGTCATCGTGCGAATGCCGATTTGCACCAATCGTTCGACCAACCCTTCTTCCATGATGCGGGCGAATGGGCAGGCGTGCGACAACCGATTGCCGTCGAGTTCATCATACAGATCGGGATGCGCGTCGAAGTGCAGAATGCTCAACCGGCGATAACGTTTGGCAAAGGCGCGCAGAACGGGAAAGGTGATGGCGTGGTCGCCGCCGAGCGAAATCGGCTGGAAGCCCTGTTCCAACAACGTGGTGATCCCGGCTTCAATCTGCGCAAGCATCGCTTCGCCATTGGTAGCGGCAATGTCTCCGGCGTCATAAATGGCTTCCCGCGTGACGGCTAACCCGGATTCGCTAAACGGGTTGGAAGCTTCGGAAAATAGCGCCGCGCGAATCAATGGCGGAGCTTCTGCCGCTCCGCGCATGAAAGACGACATTTCGTCCCAAGGAATTCCGATGAGGGCTGGCTTCATTCACATCCTTTTTCCATCCACGAAGAACACGAAGAATCACGAAGAAAAATCCTCTTTGTGCTCCTTCGTGCCCTTCGTGGATGAATTGACTTACTGCTTGTTGTCGTCGTTCAGCGGATCAACCGTCGGCGGTTTGCCGGGCGTGCGTTCTTCCAGATGCTCTTTCAGCTTCAAGTGAGGCACGCCTTCGATCCACCATTTCGGAGCCGATTTGCCCATCAAATGATGATCGAAAAATTCGCGCATCCGAACGGTGTAATCTTTCATGTTCGCCGGAACGCGCAAGCCATGGTTTTCGCCTTTGTACTGCAACATGACGACGGGCTTTTGCAGCCGTCGCAGCGTGTTGTAATAGAAAATGCCTTGCGTGAAATCCACTGCGCCGTCTTTGTCGTTGTGCAAAATCATCAACGGCGTAGTGACATTTTTGGCGTGCGTAATCGGCGAATTGCGCATATACGCTTCGGGAACATCCAACGGGCTGCCGGTAAAACGTCCCTGGCTGCTTTCAAAAATCGCCATGTTGCCGCCGCCCGAATTCCAGTAAATCGAGTTGTACATCGTAATCATTTCGGTCAACGGCGCTCCGGCCACTGCAGCGCGGAATGCGTTGGTTTGCGTGACCAAAAATGAAGTCTGGTATCCGCCCCACGAATGCCCCTGAATGCCTACGCGGTCTTTGTCCACAATGCCGGTTTTGATGGCGGCTTCCAGCGCAGGCAACACGCACCAGACCGCGGACATGCCCGGATCATTCACCTTGTAAACGATGTCCGGCATCAACACGGCGTACCCATTGCTGGTGTAGGTCGTTTTGTTGAATCCGTTGTACGTGGGTACGGTGTAACTGTTCAGCCCTTGCGACAGTTTTTCGTAAATGTAGACGATGGTCGGATAGCTTTTGCCCGGCTGGTAATTCGCGGGCAGGAACAGCGCTCCTTGAAGCTTGTCGCCTTTGGCGGAAGTGTAATCAATCAGCTTCGCGCCCGATGACCAGAGGAAATCTTTTTGCTGCGGATTGGCATCGGTCAGCTTTTTGCCGTTGCCGAGCGAAGCGTCTGCTGCAAAATAGCTGGGCGCATCCGCTGACGTTTCGCGCGAATAAAACCAGACATCGGCTTTTTTGGCTTTCATCAATCCGCCATACACCGCGTCGTCCCAGGCCAGCATCTTCACACCGGGTTTTCCGTTTTCGATGCGTCCAATACCGGCTTTCTTCGTCCATTCGCCGTACACGTTCAGGTACATGGCGGCAGCCAGATCAATTCCCTTTTCTTCGGAATCTATGCGATAGCGTTGGCGATACCGCAGTTTGTCTTTCTTGCCATTGACCGTCAGATTGACGGCCTGGCCGCCCGCGACGGGAATGTTCCAAATGTCCCATTCGTCCGAAAGCAGAACCGAAGCGCCGTCTTTCGTCCAGCCGATCACTGGCGTCGGCGGTTTGACGATATTGTGATCGTCTTCCTGATCCCAAAACACCGACGGAACTTTTTGCGTGATGTTCGTCGCCTGTCCCGAAGCCATGTCATAAACAAAGAAATGACCGTCGTCGTGATAAAGGAAGCGTGTACCGTCCGGCGAAGGGCCGAAGTTCCAGCGATTCTTTTTCACCGCCAGTTTGCGCGCGCCGGTTTTCAGGTCAACGACATAAATGTCTTGATACCGGCGACCATCCAGACTGCCCATCGTTTCATATTCGCGGTTGTCGAAACCGATGCCGAATTTCTGTTTCGGCGCGGCGGTCACATTGCGAACATCTTCATCGGCCAACCGGACGAATTTTTTGTCGGCCAAACGAAACGTGGCCAGATAGCTGAAATTCTTGTCGCGGGGTTCTTCGACTTGCTGTTGCGATTGCAGCCGACCGTCTTTCCAGTGCCACAAGACCAAATCAGGTTTTTCGGGTTCGTCTTCTTGCGGACGACGCATCGGAGCCGCAGCAGGCGCGCCCGCCACCGCTGCTGCTGGTTCAGGCTTGTCACCGCCTTTTTTCTTTTTGACTTCGTGAATGCCGAACATCAGCGCGCTGAAATCTTCTGTCCAACTTGGCGGACGATTCGGGCTGACCGTCAGGCCAGCGGGAAAGTCTTTGTCCTGACGCGGATCGTACACGGTTTTCTGTGGTGTACCATTGGCAAAGCCATTGATTGCCACAACGCTGTACAGCTTGTCATCATAAGCTTTGTCTTCAACGCCTTTGACCGCGGCCAACGCCTCGCCTTTTTCCGTCCAGTTCAATCCGCGATAGCTGGCTTTGTCGCTGTCGAGCGGCAACACAGCTCCGGTGGCCATATTGCGCGCTTGCAATCCGTTACCGATTTTTTCGTTGGCATCAATCGTCCACGCCAGCCAATCGCCTTTTTTGGTGAAAGCGAAATCCGCGACGTTGCCGACGTTGAGTTCATTGCCCGTGGCCAATTCATACAGAATCAAATCCGATCCCGTCGCTCGTTCCGGCGCAGCCGCTCCTCCACCAGCAACCGCAGCGGCAGCAGGAGGCGGCCCGGCGGGCGCATCGGCTCCATACCGATGCAGCGCGATCCAGACGGCGTTTTCGCCGGAAAAGCTGAAACGGCGAATTTTCTCAAACTCCACTTTCTTTTCAGTGGCCAGATTGACGATGGCGACTTTGTTTTGCAGCGGCTTGCGCTCTTTTCTCAACCGCTTGCCTTCTTTGAACGTCGGCGAAATGGTGAACGCAAACCATTTTGAATCGTCGGAAAACGCCACATCCGCAGAACCACCTCCCCCCAATCCCGGAGGCCCGCCAAAGCCTTGCGATTCGCCAACTGGAAAGCGCCATTCTTTGCCATCGCTCAATCGGCGCAAAATGAGTTCGCTGTCGCCTTCGTTCGGCGTCACCTTATGCGCAAACCATTGCCCGTCGTTCGACGCCGTTGGCGAAGCAACGCGTTTCCACGCCAAACTGTCCGCCAATTCAATCGGTCGCGGAGCTTTTTGCGCTTGGGCGGCTGGCGCAGCGGCCTGCCCCGAAGCTTTGAACGGCAGCGGCGAAGCGGCTGCCAATGCCAACAATAAAACTACACAAACAGCGAAATGCTTTTTCGTCATACTGGTCTCCTGATGGTTGGGTTGGAGTGGTGAAATGTGTTCAAGCGGCAACCGCTTCAAGATGTTCAGGCGAAGATGACGGGCGGCTTTCTGATGACCTGTTTCTATTCCAAGAATACTCAATATCAAATTCGTCAACTCCGGCTTCAATCAATAATGGAGAAACGCCTTCTTCTGTCAGATCAATTTCAACCAGCAGCTTGCCTTCACTAAGCCGCGCGTGAAAAACAATTGCATGTTCGCGGTGACCGGTTTTGTGCCAGCCAAGCGAAATCATCAAATACTGATCGTTGCGAGTGTCACAGGCAGGAAGAATTGCCACTTGATTGCCTTGCGACAAGAGCGTCGCAGTGCTTTCAATGACGTTCTGAAGAATCGAGCGATAACGAGCTATTTTATCCATTGTATGACCTCCTCTTTGACCTCATCGAAAACTAAAAACTTAACCTTGTCTTCATTGGTCGCAAGCTGAATGATCGGGCGTTGGAAGAATCCGTCAAACACCGTTCGCCTTACAGCCAGAAAAATAACGCGATCCGGGTCGGTCATCTTGAGCAAAATCCGATACAGGTTGTATCGCCCAAGTGCCTTCTCAAACTGGCTCATCATCTGGTTGTCGTCGAAATCTTTGACCTCAACAGCAATGATTTCTACAGCGATTAGCTCTCCATCGGCAAAAACTTTTTCAGCGCCTAAATCCGTAGAAACAGACGCGCCTTCATAACTGAGCCGGAGCGGATCGTGAGTGACAGTCCATCCGTCTTTTATCAACGCTCGTTTAACCGTGTCGTGATAAGTGTCTTTCCTGCTCACGATCCGTCTCCATCATCAAAACGAAATTCTCAGTCCAAGCTGAATTTGCCTTGCCGAAGTCACCGTCGAGCGAATGCGTCCGAAGGTCGCAATCGGCGTTGGCTGCGTTGGAGCGAGCGAAGCGGGCGGCGTATTGATGGCCTCCGGCGTTCCGGCGTAAACCTGCAAATTCGGCGTGCCGAAATTGGCGCGGTTGAACAGGTTGAACGATTCCACACGGAACTGAATTCGGGTGTTTTCGCCAAGTTTCGACCAGGTGGTGTTTTTGGTCAGCGCCAGATCAAACGTCCGCAGGTTGGGGCCATCAAAGGTATTGCGACCCAGCGTTCCCAGCGTTCCCGACGGTTGCAACAGAAATGCCTTCGGATCGAAATACGCGTCCGGATTGCCGGTAACAGCGCTTTGGAACGTGTAACCCGGCGCGAAGCTGGGACGATCTGGCCCAAGTCCGGGGCCGGACGAAGGCGCCCATTTCGATTGCGAGCGGTTGGCGGCGACAAAGACCGTCAACGGCAACCCGCTGCGCACCTGCGCGATGCCGAGCAGGTTCCAGCCGTCCAGAACTTTGCCCGCTGCGCCTTTCAAGCCTCTGGCAAACGGCAATTCCCAATTGAAATTCATCACCCAATTGTGGCGAATGTCGAAATCGGCGCGGCCACGGTTGTAATTCAGCCCCGGCAATTCAGGCAGCGCCGACACCGTTGCGTTGGTGGCATCTGAAAAGAAAGTCGAAGCTTGAGTGTTATCAATCGTCTTGCCCCAGGTGTACGACGATTGCACGTCGAAGCTGCGCGAAAAGCGTTTGCGCACTTCGAAGATCATGGCGTTGTAATACGAATCACCGTCGCTCTTTTTCAATTCGATCACGCCAAAGTTCGCGTTCTGGCGCGGCGCGTTGTTCGGGAAAAAGTAGGTTCCGTCAGCCAAGCGCGTCGGAACCGAAGTGTTGGCGTCCGTGTTTCGCAGCAAATGTGTTCCGCGCGCTCCGGCGTAACCGAGTGTAACCACGAAATCCCACGGCAGTTGATGTTGCAGATTCAGGTTGTAGACGTGGTTGCTGGGATTTTTCAGATTCCATTCAATCGGGCGAATGGCATTGGAAACGGCTGCAAACGAGGGAGTCGGAAACGTCGGATTGACGACGACGACGCGCGGAGTCGCGGGCGGATTGGTCACCGTGACGATCAGGTTTTGCTGGTTGTTGGTGTTGAAATACCAGCCATACCCGCCGCGAAAACTGGTGTTGCCGTTGCCAAACACGTCCCAGGCAAAGCCCAGTCGCGGCGACAGGTTTTTGTAGGTTGGATTTTGATACAACGGGCCGGGCGTAATTTTTGTGTCGCTGAAATTGATCAGCGCGATGTCACGACGATCTTCCGGCTGGGTGGCGAATTCATAACGCAACCCCAGGTTGACGGTCAGACGCGGCGTCAGTTTGAAATCATCCTGCGCGTAAAAGCCAAACAACGTGAATCGCCAGTACCGATCGAGTTCAGCCGCTGGCGTCAATCCCACAAATTGACGCGGCGCATTTCGCAGAAAGCTGCTCAAATCCGCAAAGGTGTAAATCCCCAAACTGAACGTCGGATTGACCATGTTGTCCTGATACCGTTCCACCAAACTGCCGAACTTCAGGATGTGGCGGCCTCGCGTATGAACCAGATTTTGCGCGAAGCTGAAGACGTTTTGCGTCAGTCGCAAATCGCCGGAACTTTGCGTGCCGAATCGCGGCATTCCTCCGATGTCAATCGAACCCAGATACTTTCTGCCCGGAACAAATGGCGGAATCGAACCAGGGATATCCGATTGCACATTTTGCCCAATCGGCGTGCGGCTGAATCCGAAGCGCATGGTGTTGACTGTTTGCGACGACATCAACCAAGTGTGTTCGATGGTCGTGAACTGGTTGCGCGAAAAAAACGTGCGTGGAAATTGGGGGTAATCGGTCGGCAAAAATTGATCGGCGCGATCATAGGTGTGCCGGACAAACACCTGATGGTTTTTGTTGAAGCTGTGATCCACACGACCTTGCACAAAATGCTGATCCAGCGTCTGGTTGAATCGGAAAAAGTAATTCGCCAGCCCTCCGCCGATGGATGGACCGTTCGGTAGCGGAATCAAATCCAGATACGGACGAATTGCCGGATTGACCGTGACGGTTCCGCTGGGCAACACGCCATTGCGGGCATTCGCGTCCGGGACTGCCGAATTGAGCGTGCGTCCCAGCCGGTCGCGCAAGGCTTCATAGCCGAAAAAGAAAAACGTTTTGTCTTTGACGATCGGCCCGCCCAGAGTTCCGCCGAACTGGTTGCGCTTGAATTCCGGTTTGCCGATGGGTTCGCGGTCAAAAAAGTTCCGCGCGTCCAGGTTGTCGTTGCGGTGAAATTCATACGCCGAGCCGTGAAACTGGTTCGAACCGGATTTGCTGACGGCGTTGATCTGGCCGCCGAAATTGCGTCCGAACTCGGCGGAATACGAATTGGTTTCGACGCGGAATTCACGGATGGATTCGGTTCCCAGCGCCGTCGAAGCGCCGCTGCCCGCCGGGCCATTGGTGATGTCGTTTTGCAATGTGCCGTCCAACAGATACACATTCGAGCGAATGTCCTGCCCATTGATGCTGATCCCCAATCCGTGCGCGACGACCGAACCACCATCGCGCAACGGAAATGAAGTTACGCCCGGTTGCAACAACGCCAGGTCAGTGTAGTTGCGTCCGTTGAGTGGCAATTCACGGATGGCCTTTTCGCCCACCAGATAGCTCAATTCGGACGTTTGCGTGTTGACCAGTGGCGCAGCATCCTGCACTTCGACGGTCGCCGTCACCGCGACTTGCAACTGCAAATCCAGGGAGACCGTTTCTCCAATCGTCACACTCAGGGTTTTGGTGTTGGGCTTGAACTTATCCTGCTCTGCGCGAACTTCGTATCGTCCGACGCGAAGCTCGGCAAAGGTGTAACGTCCTTCCCCATCGGTGACGGTCGAACGAGTGAAATTGGTTTCCAGACTTCGCGCCGTGACTTTTGCCCCCACGATGACTGCGCCCGCCTGATCCTGAATTTTTCCTGTGATTACGCTGGTGGTTTGAGCTTGAGACGTGCCGACCACCCCGATGAACAAAGTGACGGCAAAAATCGCCGGAAAGAATTTGCTGAATCGCATTGCTTTTGATTGTCCTAAATGAAATCTGTGGTTGTGTTGTGAATCGGAATTCTAAATCAGACGAAACGAATTTGGTAATTCGCCGATTTTCGCCAACTTTTGTTGCATTCACGATTGCGTACCTGTTCAGACGTTCTCTACGAACTTACGGTTACGCGGGTTCACGTCAGTTGTTGCCAGATTCAAACTCCGTGTGGGATAGTACGCCGCGTTTGCGATCCCAATCTTTTTCGCCGGAAAAATTTCAACAGAGATAGAAAGCTTATGAAACGAGTGTTTCTGACTGTTCTGCTCATCGCGCTCTATTTGCTGCATCAGGATTTCTGGTTCTGGCGTTCGGCCAGCCCGATGGTTTTCGGCTTTTTGCCGATCGGGTTGTTTTACCATCTGGTGTATACGCTGTTGATTGCCGGGGCGATGTGGTTGCTGGTCAAACTGGCCTGGCCCGCGCACCTGGAAACCAAGGACTGAGATTCCTGATTTGACTTGAACTTCCATGTATAGCGCCAAAGTGTTGGATCATTTGGAGCATCCGCGCAACGCAGGCGAATTGCCCGACGCCACACACCGCGGCACGGCAACCAATCCGGTCTGCGGCGATTTGTTGCATCTGCATTTGATCGTTGCCGAAGACAAAATCTCCGCCGCCAGTTTCACCGTGCAAGGATGTCCGCCGAGCATTGCCGCCGGTTCAGCGTTGACCGAACTGTTGATCGGCTTGCCCGTCGAAACTGCGCGTCAGTTGTCTCCATCGGACGTGACGCGCGCACTGGACAGCTTGCCGCGCAACAAAGAGCATTGCTCCGTGCTGGCGATTGACGCGCTTCGTTCCGCGCTGGCAACGCTCGCCGAATCGTCAAGCGACATGGTATAAGCAGATTTCCGTCGCACCCGATTTCACTCAACACAACAACCGATATGCCGATTGCACCACCCGTACCTTCGGAGGCCGAGCCATTGCGCCGTGTCTCTGCTGACCAAATTCTGCATCGCCTGCGCGAAATGTTTGGCGAAGCTCGCGCGCGCATCACGACTGGCGACAACTTCCGCGTTGTGGATGAACCGGAGCGAATCGTCGCGCTGCCTCATGACATCAACGAATTAAGTGAAATGCTGAAACTGGCGGAAGACGAACGCTGGCGCGTGATTCCCGCGGGAGCGGGAACCTGGCTGACCGTGGGCAATCGGCCCGTGCAATTTCATCTGGTCATTTCAACAGCAAAGATGAATCGCGTGCTGGAATACGAACCCTCCGATTTGACGGCGACAGTTCAGGCCGGTTGCGCGTTGACGGAATTCAATCAACAAGCCGCCAAACATCGCCAATTCATCCCGCTCGATCCTTTCGGCGAACCGCATTCCACGATTGGCGGCATCATCGCGTCGGCCAGCAGCGGGCCGTTGCGCTGCGCTTACGGCACACCACGCGATTGGCTGGTCGGCATTACAGTCATTCACCCAAACGGCGGCGTCACCAAAGCCGGCGGCAAAGTCGTCAAAAATGTCGCCGGATACGATCTGTGCAAACTGTACACGGGAAGTTTCGGTTCGCTGGCCATGATTGCGGAACTGAGCTTCAAGTTGCGCTCCTTGCCACCGACCGAAAAGACGTTGGTGTTTTACGCAGCCGACGCCCAAAGCCTTTGTGAACTGGCGTTGCGGATCAGCGATTCTGACGTGCAGCCTTCAGCGATGGAGTTGATTTCTCCAACTGCAGAGCTGGGCTTGCCGATTGAATCCAACCGCTTCGCGCTGGCGTTACGCTTTTTGAATGAGGCCGAAACCATCGAATCGCAACTGAATGATGCGGCTCGCCTGGGTTCTGATTTCGATCGCGTCGTGCTGAGCGCCGCTGATGCCGATGCTTTTTGGCGTGGGTATCATAAAACAGAAACCGACGACCGCTGGGCATTCAACCTGCGACTGAGCACTTTGCCCGCTGATCTGAATGCCGTGCTGAATGATGTCAACCAACTATTGCCGCGCTCAAGCTGGCGCGCGCATGCCGGAAACGGTGTTCTGCGTGTGCTGGCCAAAGAAGATTTGTTCGCGGATTTGCAAACCAAACGTCGTCCGAAATTCATCGCCGAACTTCGCCACTTGACCCAAGC
>JAEUQP010000051.1 GCA_016789645.1 Acidobacteriota bacterium
CCCGTCAATCAGTTCGACACGGAAATCCACCATCGGGTACCCGGCCAGAGCTCCACGCGCGGCAGAATCCTTGATTCCCTTTTCGACCGCCGGACGATAGTTTTGCGGAATCGCTCCGCCAAAGATTTTGTCCACGAACTCAAACCCGCCGCCACGCGCCAAAGGTTCAAAGATGCACTTGCAATCACCGAACTGGCCGCGACCGCCGGTCTGTTTCTTATGGCGCCCCTGAACTTCGACGCGAGCCTTGATCGTTTCGCGGTAAGGAACTTTGGGCTGATGCAACGTGACTTCGACGTGATAGCGGTTCTTAAGTTTGGCGACCACGGTTTCAATATGTTGCTGGCTGCTACCGCCAAGCTCGAACTCTTTGGTTTCGGCGTTGCGCGTGTAATGCAACAGTGGGTCTTCTTCTACCAGCTTATGAATCGCACCCGACAGTTTGTCTTCATCGGCACGGGATTTCGGCTCAATGGCGAAATGAATTGCGGCTTCAGGGAACTTAACCGGATCATAAAAAATCGGCGAAGCCTTGTCGGCCAAAGTGTCTCCGGTCGAAGTGTCTTTCAACTTGGTGACGGCGACGATGTCACCGGCGTGAGCTTCCGTGATTTTTTCCAACGCCTTGCCTTGCATGACGTGCAACGGGCCAAGTCGTTCCGCTGAGCTTTTGCTGATGTTTTGCAACGTCGCATCGGATTTCACTACACCCGACCAGATTTTCATGAGCGTGATTTTGCCGAAATTTTCGACCACTGTGCGAAAGACATAAGCCGCCGGAAATTCGCTGTCGCCGACGTTTCGCACGACGTCGTCTGAGGCCGGATCAACTCCGGCATGTGCCTTGACTCCGCCCAAGTCAGCCGGGTTTGGCGCGTAATCCACAATCGCATCCAGCAAGGTTGAAATGCCCGTCATGTTTGCCGAAGAAACGGCAAACACTGGCGTCAGATTTTTGTTGATGATCGCCTTTCTCAGCCCATTCAAAAATTCTTCGTCGGTCAATGTGCCAGCGTCAAAGAAATGTTCCATCAGCGTGTCGTCGGATTCGGCGACGGCTTCAATCAATCGTTCGTGCGTTTCGTCAATGTAACCACGCCCTTCGTCCGGAATCGGAATTTCTTTTGGCTTGCCATTCGCGTCGAACTCATACGCTTTCATGTGAATGACATCCACCACGCCGCGGAAATTTTTCTCCGTGCCGATCGGCAGCGTCAGTGGAACGCAACTGTTGCCAAACGTTTCGCGCAGCGCGTTGTAGACTGTGCCAAAATCTGCGCGTTCTTTATCCAATTTGTTCACCACAATGAAGCGCGGGCGCGGGCGGTTGAGTTCGTCGGCATATTCCCAGGCTTTTTCGGTTTGCACGCCGATGCCCGTAACGGCGTCAATGACGAACACCGCCGTTTCGCAGACTCGTAATGCCGGTTTGGCATGCGCAATGAACGCGGCATAGCCGGGCGAATCAACCAAATTGATTTTTGCGCCTTTGTGTTCGATGTAAGCAGTGGAAATGTTAAGGCTGATTTTGCGGGCAATTTCTTCTTCGTCGTAATCGGTGGTGGTGGTTCCATCATCAACTTTTCCCAGGCGATTGGTTGCGCCGGTCGCAAATAGCATTGCGGCGACGAGGGAAGTTTTCCCAGCGTCGCCGTGACCTACAATGCCCAGGTTTCTGATCTCCTGTGTCGAATAGACTTTCATGGACATGTCTCCTTTGGAAAGATGGACTCAAGTTGCGAGTTCAAGTTGTAGATAGGAAGCGTTCGTGGCGGTGAACGCTTATTGATTCGGGCGCATACTAAATCAAAATTTGAGGGATTGGAACAGATCGAAATCGCCTAAAACTTTTTTGAAACTGAGGTCGTCTTTCAACGTCTTAACCGCCGCGATCAGTCATCGCATCTCAAACAGTCCATTCACATTTTGACAAAGACAATCATGGCGAAAGATGAAACCGGAACATCACGGAATCACTATTCGCCGCTTTCCATTCAAGGAGTGAAAACCATGTTTAGCCCAAATCAAATCATCGCCTGTGTCGTTCGCCAGTACGGCACGGGGCTGTATCGAAGCTGTGTCAGCCTGAACAAAGGCAGCACGATTTGTCTCGGCATCCACAATGACGAACAAACTGCCTCTGACACAATCAATCAGTTTTGGGAGGCGTGCAAAAAAGGCGAGATCAAACAGCCTGAAGACGTGTCGCTCTTCCTGAAATCTCTGCAAGGCGATCTTGCCCTGGCCACATAGCCCTTTGACCCCCTGCCTTTGACAAAGTGGCTGTTTTTCGAAGGCGGGGGGATTTCGCAAATAGAAAGTTCACTTTATAATCCGACGCGTGAATCCGAAGGCTTCCCCAAATCGTAAGCATCGGAGAATGATCTCAAGTGCCTCGCTAGAGTGAATTTGCCCTTTTCGTAATTTAGCCTTGATGTTCAAGGTCGCAGAATGATTTGTGACCTGTCCCCGTAGTGTGATCTTTCTTCTCTCACCAAAGAACACACTTCCCCCTCTGTCTTTAACGCATCCTATTTAACCTCAACTTTTTTATTTGACCGGCAGGATTCCTCCAGCCGCTGGCCATACTGCGTCTCTTTGCCCAGGCGAATGGGCGCATCTCGAACTTGGAGAATTCACATTTATGAGAAATCCGCACAAAAAAAAATTGTCTGTCGTTTTGACGATGATCACTTTGGCTTTGGTTCTTTCGCTAATGTTCAGTAATTCAGGACTTCAATTGGCAGGGGTTCAACTGCCCGGCGCGAGCAATACGGTGGCTGCCGCCAGCGCCATGCAAAACACAGGCGTGACCTTGCCCAGAACAAACATCTATGTCCTGAACTCCGACAACACAATTTTTATCCTTACGCCGGGAACGCTGAGTTTTCGCCAACTGGTGCGCGTCAGTCAGGTCAGAGGCAATTTGATCGGAATTGATTTTCGCCCAGCAGACGCAACCGGCAACACCGTCTACGGTCTGACGGACACCGGCAACCTGTACACCATCAATTTGACGCCGCCGAATCTGGGAGCTGCCACTCTGGTCAGCACGCTGACCACACGCTTTGCCAGCGGATTCCAATCCTTGATGGACTTCAACCCGGTCGTCAACGCGTTGCGTTTGATTGGCAGCAACGATCAAAACTTGGCGTTGGTCAATTCGGGGGGTAATCTAAATGTCACAGCCGTGCAGACTCCCATGACGTATGCCGCTGGCGATGCAAATGCCGGAGTAGACCCTAGCGTTTCGGCTGGAACCTACACCAATAACATTCCTGGCGCGCCGAATACCCTGTTTTACGGCATTGATTACGATCTGGATACGTTTGTCACCATCGCGACCGTAAACGCGACCGGGAGTTCCAACACTGGCGGCGGACAACTGAAAACCATCGGCCCGATTGTGGACTCCAGCGGCAGGCGGATCAATTTTTCGCCAACCGCCGACCTGGACATTTACACGGATTCCAACGGCGTAAATTCACTGGTTGGAGTCAACGGGCGAATGTTGTTCACACTTGATCTCGCCCAGATCAACCCTTCGCTGGCGTTGGGCGCAACACAAAACATCGTCGTCAAAACGATCTTGCTGGATGAGTTGAAAAACTCCATTGATATTGCGCTCTCGCCTGTTCCACCAGCATTCGTGCGAAAAGGGATTTTCTCCTTTGACAACAGGCGCTAAAAACGTTGAGCCCATAGCTCGGCGTTGAATCGCTACCCGACAAACTTGTAGCCCATTCCGTGAACCGTCAGGATGTAAATCGGATGGCGAGGATTTGGCTCCAATTTCTGACGCAGCCAGGCGACGTGAACGTCCACCGTTCGCGTCGTCGGCATTGCGTCATAGCCCCACACTTCGTTCAGCAACTCGTCGCG
>JAEUQP010000080.1 GCA_016789645.1 Acidobacteriota bacterium
GTGGTTTGGATTCCGTATCTGATTGCCGATGTCGGTTCGATAGTGGGTGGTTGGTATTCGGGGCGATTGATTGCCGGAAAAGTTGGCGCAGTCGCCGCGCGCAAATCCGTCATGATCGTCACCGCGTTGATGATGCCGCTAGGGATTTTGCTGGTATTGCGACCGCCGATTCCAGTGGCGTTGGCGATTATCAGCTTTGTGTTGGGCGTGCATTCGGCGTGGAAAACCAATCTGGTGACGCTGACGGTGGACATTTTTCCGCGCCCGATTGTGGCGACCATTCACGGCATTGTGGCCATGGGCGGAGGCATCGGCGGTGCTTTGTTTCAATCCTTTGCTGGCAAGGTGATTGACCAATACTCGTACACGCCGTTGCTGGTGTTGATGGGCTTGCTGCATCCGCTGGCGTATGTATGCGTGCGCGCGCTGGTCAAAAGTGATTCGCAAGCTGCCGTCAAATTGAAATTGCAGGAATCGCCAAGATGAAAATCACCCGCGTTTCAGCCTTTGCCATCAAAATTCCCAGAGACTTGACCGCTGCGCGTGGCACTGCCGGTTCGCCCGCGCCGCTGGTGGAATCGGCGAACGATTACCGCTGGGCGACGAATTACCAAACGCTGTATTCGACGAAGATCGAAACTGCGCTCATCAAAATCGAAACCGACGCGGGGCTGGTCGGCTGGGGGGAATCGCAATCGCCTGTCGCGCCTGAAGTGGTGCGAACCATTGTCGAAACGATTCTGGCGCCGATTCTGATTGGCGAAGACCCGATGGCGCACGAACGTTTGTGGGCGCGGATGTACAACTCGATGCGCGTGCGCGGCCACACGACTTCTTTCATGCTGGACGCGATTGCCGGAATTGATACCGCGTTGTGGGACATCAAAGGCAAGGCGTTGAAAACGCGAGTTTGTGATTTGCTCGGCGGGCCGTTCACGGATCACTTGCCGGCTTACGTTTCCGGCTTGTCCGGCGCGGATCAAGCCGCGCGCATCGAACAAGCGGCGGATTACCACAGGCGCGGTTTCAAATCGTTCAAGCTGTTTATGGACGCCGAGCCGGAAGAAATTTTGCAATTGACGGACGGACTGCGCGGGCGCTTGCCCGACGCGCAAGTTTTTGTGGACGCGCTGTGGCGATTCGATTTGGCGCAAGCTGTGCGTTTTGGCAAACAACTGGACGCGCGCAATGTCGGTTGGTTTGAAGCTCCGCTGAAACCTGAAGACGTGTCAGGACATGCGCGCTTGGCGGAAAGCGTTGAAACGCCAATTGCCATTGGCGAAAGTTATCGCACCTGCCGCGAGATGCTGCCGTTTTTTGCGGCTGGTGCAGTCGAAATTTTCCAACCCGACATTGGGCGCAGCGGCATCACCGAAGGCATGAAGTTGTGCGCCTTGGCCGAATTGCACCACACGAAAGTCGCCTTTCACGTCAGCATTGGGCTGGGCGTACAAATCGCTGCGGCCTTGCACGTGGCGGCTTCAATCCCGAATCTGATGGTTGTCGAATGCAACCCGCAAGTCTGGCAAGTCGCCGAAAGCTTGCTGAAAGCGTCCTTGCCAGTCAGCGCGGGCGCGGTCGGCATCCCTGACGGCGCAGGGCTGGGCGTCGAAATTGACGAAGAAAAACTGAAACCATTTATCACGACTTAGGAGCTTTGCCGGAATGACGATCTACGAAGGAATTTTCCCAATTGCACTGACGACTTTTGACGAACATGGTGAAGTTGACGAAACCAGTCAGCTTTCGCTCATCAACTACCTGATTGATTGTGGCGTTCACGGCATCGCCATTTTCGGCAACGCCAGCGAAGGTTACGCGCTCAGCGAATCGGAAAAGGCGCGGTTGATGCCGCTTATCATCAAAGAAGTTCGCCGCCGCGTGCCGGTCTTTGTTTCCACCGGCCATACCGGAACGTATGTCGCGGCTCAGCTTTCCAAAGCCGCCGAAGCCGCTGGCGCAGACGGCTTGATGATTTTGCCGCCCTACTTTTTGAAGCCTTCCGCCGAAGATTTATTCGGTTATTACAAAACGATTTCCGATGCGGTCAGCATCCCGATTATGATTCAGGACGCACCGATGTTGACTGGCGTCAACATCGGTGCGGCACAAATGGCGCGCATGGCGAAAGAGTGCGCCAACGTCAAACTAACCAAAATCGAAGCGCCGCCTACGCCGATGAAAGTCACCGAAGTCAAACAAGCCTGCGGCGACAGTCTGGTGATTTTCGGCGGATTGAATGGCCATTTCTTTTTGGAAGAGTTGCAACGCGGCGCGCGCGGTACAATGCCCGGCAGCGACATGATGCCGATGTTCGTTCGCGTCTGGAATTTGTACGAGGCAGGCAAGCTGAAAGAAGCGCGGGCGGAATTCAATCGCCACTTGCCGTTGATCCGGTTCGAACTGCAACCCGGTCTGGGTGTGTCGGCAATGAAGCATAATCTGAAAGCGGCGGGCGTCATCAAACACACAACTGTGCGTCCGCCGACCCGTTCGCTGGACGGCATTGCCATCGAAGAATTACAGCAAATCGTCAGCGATCTTCAGGCTTAACCGTCGAATGGGTTGAGCACGAATTTTGACAGGTCGAGGCTTACTGATGAAACTTTTGAATTGGGTTTGGCTGGCGGCGATTTGGATGATGCTGGCTGCGGTTGGAATGGCTCAGGAATCCGCCGCACAGAAATACCTGATTTCAATCGAGCGAATTTACGACCGCGCGCCGCACAGTGCCTTTACGGATTTGGTGGCGTTCAACGGGAAACTGTATTGCACCTTTCGCGAAGGTTCCGGACACGTGCCGGGCAAAGAAGGAACCAACGGCACGATTCGCGTGATTGTTTCCAGCGATGGGCACAACTGGCAATCGGCGGCGTTGCTGGCGGAAGCTCATGTGGATTTGCGCGATCCGAAATTGTCCGTCACGCCTGACGGACGATTGATGGTGTTGATGGGCGGTTCGTTTTACGAAGGTGAAACGTTGAAAGGCGGGCAAACGCGTGTGGCGTTTTCCGACAAACTGGGAAAAACCTTCAGCGCCCCGCAGCCTGTGGTGATTGACGCGCAAATCCGAAGTTCGCGCGATTGGTTGTGGCGCGTGACCTGGCATCGCGGCATCGGATATGGCGTGGTGTATCAATCCGGCGGCGAAGAATTCAACGCGCAATTGGTGTCCACGCGCGACGGCATTCATTACCAGTTGGTAACGACCTGGGCGATTACCGGGCGACCGAACGAAACGACGCTGCGGTTCACGCCGGACGGCGAAATGACTGCCTGGGTGCGGCGCGAAGCCGGTGGGCAAAACGGGTTCATCGGAACCAGCCGCGCTCCGTACAAGGAATGGTCGTGGAAAGAACAATCTGTTCGCCTGGGCGGTCCGGAATTCATCGTGTTGCCCAATGGCAAATTGGTTGGCGCAACGCGCGGGCATCTGGAAGGCGGAAAGCGCAACACTTATCTGGCTTGGCTGGAACGCGACGGCGCGGTCAGACCTATCGTTTCATTGCCCAGCGGCGGGGACACCAGCTATGCTGGTATGGTCAGGCAAGGTGACACGTTGCTGGTTTCGTATTACGCAAGCCACGAAGGCAAGTCTGCCATTTATTTGGCGAGGCTGAGTTTGAAAGCCTTGCTGATGAACAGTCCCGACTGAACAGAGACTGTCTTTCCCAAAAGTTTTTCCAA
>JAEUQP010000082.1 GCA_016789645.1 Acidobacteriota bacterium
AACCGGGACTTGCAGGAATTCGCTTATCTGATGAAGCACGAATGGGACGATCGTGCGCGTCAGGACGCCAAATGGTTTATCAATACGTTACGGTTGCAGCAAACCGAAGCTGAATTCGACCAGACCGGCGCGTTCGAAGTGCATCGGTTGGTGATGGTGGATTTGCCATTGCTGACCGGGCGACGTGATCCAAACACGCTGCGCGTGTTGGAAATTGGCTGCGGAGCAGGACGAATGACCCGGCATCTGGCGGTAATGTTTGCCGAAGTGGTCGGCGTGGATGTTTCCGGCGAAATGATTCGTCAGGCGCGCGAACGGCTGGCGGGAATTGCCAACGTGCGGCTTTACGAAACGTCGGGCGTGGATTTCCCCATGCTGGCCGACGAAAGCTTTGACCTGATTTTATCGGCGTACGTGTTCCAGCACGTGCCTAGTGCGGCAGTAATCCGATCCAACCTGGACGATGCTTGGCGAGTGCTGAAACCCGGCGGCGTGTTCCGATTTCAAACCAATGCCATCACCGCATTCAATTTTGAAGAATTGGAAAAAGACACCTGGACGGGCGCGGAATTTCCCGAAGCGGCATTGCGCCGCTTCGCCATCGAAAAGAACGCTCAATTGATTTCGCTGGTCGGCGCGGAAACGCAGTATTGCTGGACGACGCTTCGCAAACGAACTCAGCCGTGCGGCGTTTCGCTGGCAACCGATCCGAAGATTGTTGCCGTTGGCCGCGCCGACGATTTCAGCATTCAGGCGATTCCTGTCAGTGGCGAACGCGCGCATTTAGGGCTGATCGTTTCCGGCTTACAGCTTGCTGACGTAGACGCCAACAACGTCTTTGTGGAATTCAACGGCCAGCGAGTCTTGCCGCAATATGTTGGACCGGCAGGCCAACCAGGGTATGCCGACCCGGCGTTGCAACTGGCACAAATCAATCAGCAATTGCCCGCCGGGTTATCTGCTGGCATTACCGAAATTCGAGTTGGTACGGCGACGGGCGAACGAACTCCGCCGATCCGCGTGGAGTTTTACGAACCGCAACCTGTTATTCCAATCATCGTCAATGTCCGCAACCAACTCGATGAAGAAGCAGTTGTGTTGACGCGAGGCCGCGACACGGAACTTCGGTTGTTTGTCGAAGGGCTGGATTTGACTGCTGATCCGGGCAATACACGTCTCAAACTTGGCCAGAAAATTCTCAAACCGTTGCAGATCGAATTTGTTCCGGCGAATGCCGCTTATCTGGTCAGAGTTTTGTTGCCAACAAATGTTGAACCTGGCAAACAAGAATTGACGCTGTTTTTCGGAAACCTGGAATCACCAGGTTGGCCATTGGAGATCAAGTAAAACGATGTCTGCGCTTGCTCAAGTCAATTATGGCGATCTGATTCGCGTCTGGCGGCGAAATTACGACGTTTATATTCGGCTGTGGAAAACCGAAATGATCGCGCCGCTGTTCGAGCCGATTTTTACCGTCATCGGATTTGGCTGGGGCGTTGGTTCGATGATTGCCGGAAACGTGATGGATGTTCCGTACCTGACCTTTGTTGGCGCGGGCTTATTGGCGTTCACGGCATTGTTGCGTGCGCTGTTTGAATGCACTTACGGTTCTTACTTCCGTATGGTGTACCAATCCACGTTCGACGCAATTTTATGCACGCCGGTGGAAGTGGAAAGTCTGGGGCTGGCCGAAATCGCCTGGGGAGCAACCAAAGCCTTGCTGGACGGCGTGTTTGTGCTGGCGGTGCTGGCAGTGTTCGGCGCCGTGCAATCGCCGCTGGGAATTCTGATTCCGATTTCGCTGACCATTGGCTCGTTGTGGGTAGCGGCATTGTCCCTGTTCATTACTTCGCGGATTCACGACATCAACAATTACAATTTCTATATGGCGTTCGTGTTTTCGTATTTGTGGATTTCCGGCGCGTATTTTCCGCTGGATCGCATGCCGCTCGTGGTGCAATGGATGGCGTGGGCTGTGCCGCTGACCAGCGCTGTGGATATTTCTCGCCAACTGATGATCGGCAATTTGAGCTGGAAGATGCTGATCGAATTGCTTTATCTGGTGGTGGCGTTTGTGGTGACTGCCGAAATCGCCCTGCGGAATTTGCGCAAGCGACTGGTTAGTTGAGTGGGGAATGGAAGATGACGAACGACACTCGAATTGTTGAGATTTCCATCCTTCGCCGAGACTTTCAGCTTCGGAATCCTTCGGTGGTTGCGTATGAGGCGTTGGACGTTGCGCCGAACATCATCGTTCGTGTGGGGCTTGCAAACGGCCTGGTGGGGTGGGGAAATGCCGCGCCGGATGAACACGTGACAGGCGAAACCGCTGATGGCGTCGAACGAACCTTACGCGAAACATTCAAACCATTTTTGATCGGGCAGGATGCTGCGCGGATTGAAATGCTCTGGTCGCGGCTTTGCCAGCTTGCGCCAAATCAGCCGACAGCCGTTGCTGCCGTGGACATTGCGCTGTACGACTTGTTGGGCAAAACTGCCGGATTGCCGCTTCGCCGCTTGCTGGGAAACGCCAAAGACGAAATCGAAACGACAGTCACGCTGAGCATTGAAGCATTGCCGACGACACTGGATCGGGCCAGAGAATTTCAGGCGCAAGGATTCAAGGCTTTGAAGATCAAATGCGGTCTGAATGCCGACGACGACATCGAGCGCATTCGCCAAATTCGCCAGACAGTCGGCGATCAAATGCGACTGACGATTGATGCCAATCAAGGTTATTCCGTCGCCGAAAGTTTGAAAGTGTTTGCTGCGATCGAAGCTTGCCGAATTGAATTTGCCGAACAGCCTGTCGCGGCAACTGACTTGGAAGCGTTACGCGAAGTTTGCCAGCATTCGCCGATTCCCGTGATGGCGGACGAATCCGTGTTGAGCGCTGCTGATGTGTTGAACACTCCGGCTCCGCTGGTCAATTTGAAGTTGATGAAAACCGGCGGCATCACCGGCGCGCTGAAAGCCAATGCCGTTGCTGAAGCGCGCGGCATTCGCGCGATGGTGGGCTGCATGGATGAATCGCGGATTTCGATGGCAGCGGCGGCGCATTTCGCGTTGGCCATGAAGAACGTGGTGTTTGCCGATCTGGACGGTCACATAGACATCGTTGATGATTTGGTCGAACAAGGAATCTGGATCAACAACGGTATGGTTCACACCAGCGAAGAGCCGGGGCTGGGATTGATCGCGGTTGATTCCAGTCTGTGATGTTCCAGTACTTCCACCTTCTCAACTCGCCGAAATCGCTTCGGCGTATCTGCAACTCATAACCAAGGAGAAAACCATGTCCATTGCTCAATCACTGTTACCCGAACTGGATCAGGAAATGGTGGGAACGCGAAAAGTGCTGGAACGCATTCCAGCGGATAAATTCCAGTTTCGCCCGCACGAAAAATCTTTCCCGATGATTTCACTGGCGACGCACATCGCCAACATGATTGGCTGGGGGAGAGACACGATAAAATCGGATTCTTTCGATGTCGCACCTGTCGGTGGCGAACCGTACAAGGAAGCTCCCGCGGCTTCGGTGGCCGAACTGCTGGCTTTGTTCGACAAGAATCTGGCCGAATTCCGCGCCGCTCTGGCCACGGCCAGCGATGCCGACATGCTGGCAAACTGGTCATTGCTGGCGGGTGGGCAAACGGTGTTTACCATGCCGCGAATCGGTTGCATCCGAGGCATGATTCTCAATCACTTGATCCACCATCGCGCGCAACTGACCGTGTATCTGCGAATGTGCGACGTTCCGGTTCCGGCGTTGTATGGGCCGTCAGCCGATGAACAAGGCATGTAATTCGTCTCAGCAGCCTTACCGATTGCCAAGGCTGTAACTAAGGAAAAATCCAATGAACAGGTTCACCCGTTTTTCTCTGTTTTTGTGTTTGGCGGCGTTGGCGGTGTTTTCGCCCAGCACCGCTCAGGTTCAAACCCCTGCTCGGCGTCCGAACGTCGTGTTTATTATGACTGACGATCATGCGGCTCATGCCCTCAGCGCGTATGGCAGTCGCCTGAACAAAACGCCGCATCTGGATCGGCTGGCGAAGGAAGGCATGAAGTTTGAAAATGCCTTTGTCACCAATTCCATTTGCACGCCCAGCCGCGCAGTGATTTTGACCGGCAAATATTCCCACCTGAATGGCGTGCCGGTGTTTAACCACATAGACAACACGCAACCGCAGTTGCAGAAATACCTGCAAGCTGCCGGTTATCACACCGGTATGGTTGGCAAATGGCATTTGGGCGGCAACGATCCGAAACGCCCGGACGATGGCAAACCAGTCGGGTTTGATTACTGGAACATTCTGCCCGGGCAAGGCGCGTATTTTGATCCGGTGATGATTGAAATGGGCGAACGCAAAAAACTCAGCGGCTACACCACAGACATCATCACGGATTTGGCGATGGGCTTTATCGAAAAGCGCCCGAAAGACAAACCCTTCTTTTTGATGTACCACCACAAAGCGCCGCATCGGAACTGGCAACCCGCCGAAAAGTATCGCAAGCAATTTGAAAATTACGATCCGCCGATTCCGGCAACCTTTGACGACGATTACAAAGGCAAATCGGACGCTTCGCGGCAATCCACGATGCACATTGATGCCGACCTGAATGAAACAGACACCAAAGGCAAACCTCCTGCCGGTTTGAGCGGCGCGGAACTGAAAAGGTGGAAATTCCGCCGCTACATGCAGGATTACCTGGCTTGTGTGCAGTCGATGGATGATAACGTTGGCCGCTTTCTGGATTACCTGGATAAAAATGGTTTGGCCGAAAACACGATTGTCATTTACACCTCCGATCAAGGCTTTTTCCTGGGCGAGCACAATTTTTACGACAAACGGTTTATGTACGAAGAATCGTTGCGGACGCCGTTGCTGGTTCGCTGGCCGGGCAAAATCAAACCGGGTTCGGTCAGCAAAAGTATGGTGCTGAATTTGGACTTTCCGGTAACGATGTTGGACGCCGCCGGAGTGAAAATTCCCGCCGACATGCAAGGCCGCAGCTTTTTGCCGTTGTTGCGCGGGCAGACGCCGAAAGATTGGCGGCGTTCGATGTATTACCGCTATTACCATCCCGGCCATCACAATGTCGCCGCTCATTACGGCGTGCGAACTGAGCGGTACAAACTGATTTTCTTCAACAAGCTGAATCAGTGGGAACTGTACGACCTGCAAAAAGACCCCATCGAAATGAAGAATGTGTACAGCGATCCGGCTTACAAAAAAATCGTCGGAGATTTGAAGAAAGAATTGTATCGGCTGAAGAAAGAAGTCAAAGACGACGATCAGTTCGCTGACAAATTGCCCGTGGACGATGTGGGGTAAGTATGGAGATTCAGCTTCGCTTGGCGACAGCCGAAGACATCCCGGCGCTCGATCAACTGATGCGGCAATCTGTTCGCCAATTGAGCGCCGGGTATTACACCGAACGGCAAATCGAAATTTCGCTGGTGCATGTTTTTGGCATAGACACGCAATTGATTGCCGACGGCACGTATTTCGTCGCTGAAGCCGCCGAATCTTCCGGCGCTGAATCCCGGATAGCGGGTTGTGGCGGGTGGAGTAAACGCCGCACGTTATACGGCGGCGATCAGACCAAACACGGCGAAGACAATTTGCTTGATCCTGCCACAGAACCCGCGCGCATCCGAGCCTTTTTCGTTGCCCCGGATTTCGCTCGCCGAGGCATTGGCCGCCAACTCATGGAAGCTTGTGAAGCGGCAGCACGCGCCGCCGGATTCACAAATATGCAGCTTGGCGCAACGTTGCCGGGCGTTCCGCTGTACGCCGCGCTCGGTTATCAGCCGATCA
>JAEUQP010000094.1 GCA_016789645.1 Acidobacteriota bacterium
CGGCGAACGATTGAGCGAAGGTTCGTTCAACGCGGCACTGTCCGGTTTCGGCTTTGGCCAGCGAACCGGCGTTGCCGCCGCAGAAGCCGCGGGCAGTTTGCCGCGTGGCGATTGGCGCGTGCAATCGGCGCTTGGCGATGACGACCAGTTTCTGGTGACGCCTGTGCAATTGCTGATGGCGTTTGCTGCGCTGGTCAACGGCGGCGAGTTGTTTCGCCCGCAGCAAACTTTGGACGAGGCGCTCACACCAACGAAGCTCGCACGGATCAACATTTCAGCAGCGCATCGCAAAATCCTGCTCGAAGGCATGCGCGGCGCGGTCAAGTACGGCACGGCGGAAAAAGCGGAGTTGGGAAAGTTGCCGGGATTTGTGTTCGGCAAAACGGGAACTTCGACGGCCAGCAACGGCTTTCGCACGCAAGGCTGGTTCGTGGGCTTTGCGGCAGACAAACCTGCCACGGGAGTTCCCGCGCCGCAGCAAGTGAAGCTCGGCGTGCTGGTGTTTCTGAAACGCGCGCACGGTTCGCAAGCGGCGGAAGTCGCTCGTCCCATTCTAAATTGCGGATTGCGGATTGCGGATTGCGGATTTAAGACTGGTGAAGTTCGCCAAAACAGTAAAAGCGACTATTCAGAAACGAATTTTCACCGCAGAGACGCAGAGAACGCAGAGTCAACGCAGAGTTTTCCTGTTCCGCAAAACTTGTACGAATCCAATGCCCACGCAGAAACGGCGAAATCACAACAAAGCTTTTTCTCTTTGCGAAATCTCTGCGAGCCTCTGCGCCTCTGCGGTGAAGAAGCTTCTAAATTTCAACCAATTGCTCTCAACGCAACCAATTCGCAATCCGCAATCCGCAATCCGCAATCGGTCAAGGTTCGTTCCGTCAGCGAAAACATCACGCGCGAATTGCCGCTGGAAGAATATCTGGCCGGAGTGTTGGCCGGAGAAGCGAGCATCGAAACCGAGTTGGAAGCCTTGAAAGCGCAGGCGGTCATCAGTCGAACATTTGCGGTTCGCAACATGGGGCGTCACGCGCGCGAAGGATTTGATTTTTGCAGCACCACTCATTGCCAGCGATTTGTGCTGCCGAAAGCTCGGTTGCACGCTGCGGCTCGCCGAGCCGTCGAAACGACGCGTGGCGAAATCCTGCAGGATCGCAACAACCAACCGGCGGACGTGTACTTTCACGCGGCCTGCGGAGGCGTGACGGCCAATCTGGAAACGCTGTGGGGCGGCGAAGCTCCGGTTTATCTGCGCGGAGTAAAAGACGATTTTTGCGCTTCGATGCCACATCGAAACTGGACGCAGACGATTTCCGCCGCGCAACTCACCAAAGCCTTGCAAAGCGACGAAAGAACCAACGCTGGCGGATCGTTGAAAACCATTTCGGTCAGCAAGCGCGACGCCACCGGTCGCGCCGAAGAAATCACGATTGAAGCCGCTCGGCGGCTGACGATTCGCGGTTGGGATTTCAAATTGATTGTCGGTCGCGCGCTTGGCTGGCAAATGGTCAAAAGCTCGCGGTTCGCGATCTCGCGCGAAGGCGACAACTTTGTCTTTCGCGGCAGCGGCTTCGGACACGGTTTGGGGTTGTGTCAGGAAGGCGCTCACGTGATGGCCGGGCGGCGAATGAACTATCGCCAGATTGCCAGTTTCTATTTTCCCGGAGCCCGGCTGAGCGGCGCGCAATCGGCTCGCCTGCCAACACCCAATCAATTAACCATTAACCATTGGCCATTGACCATTGACCGATTGAAGAAAGTCTCCTTTACCAAACCGATAGACGAACTGGTCAACAAACGATTTCAAATCCGCTTTGGCGCAGGCAACGATCGGCGCGATGTCGAAGCTGCGTTGAAGATTTTGGAATCAGCCAGAATGGATCTGCTCGGACGATTGAAAGCCGCTTCGCTGCGGTTGGATGAAAGCGCGCCGTTTGAAATTGTCATTCATGCGACGACGGCGGAATTCATCGCGGCAACCGGTTTGTCAGGATGGGCTACTGGCGCAACCCGCGGCAGACGCATCGAATTGCAGCCATTGGCCTTGCTCAAAAAACGCGGCGCGATGACAACAGCGCTTCGCCACGAACTGGCGCACGCGACGATTGAGCTGTTGGGAAAAGGAAAACCACCGCGCTGGCTGGCGGAAGGCTTGTGTTTGCATTTTGCGGGCGAAGCGGCGGCGATGGCTCGTGTGCCGGCTCAACAGCCGCTTTCACGCGAAGAACTCGAACGCCGATTGAACGCCGGAGCCTCGGCAGAAGAAACGCGGCGACTTTACGCTTTGGCTTGGCGCGAAGTGCAATCCCTGATTCGCCAAAAAGGCGAAGCGTATGTCTGGCAGTTGATCACAAAATCGAATGAGGTAATGAAAGCATGAACGAAGCCGAGCAAGATGTGACCGAACCGGCAATGGAAGCTGTTTTGCGGTGCATTCAGTGCGATGCGCCCGTGCCCGGAGCTGTCTGCGGGCGAAAAAGCCCTTGCCCTTCGTGCGGCTTTCCGTATCCAATTGGCGACTGTTCCGATCTGGCCGAAAACTGACACATAAATGATTTTTATCGTGCCTATGCGAAGAATTAAATTGACAGTTCTTGAAAGTGACGTGTATAAGCGTCGTCAACCATGAAACGCATGGTTGTTTAACGCGAAACTGTTAACTTGTAACCAAGGAACATCAATGGAAAACACAACCAAAATCCGTCGTTCAGTGTTCTCCGGTCTGCCCATCAGTCGCAGCTTAACCGTGAGTTCATTCCAGTCCACTCCTTCCTTCTTCCATACCTGCCGCCTGCATCCTGCTAAAAAATCCTGTTGTTGTTG